>JAXHMJ010000001.1:300000-551788 GCA_034521575.1 candidate division KSB1 bacterium | reverse complement strand
TGCGGATGTACCTGGTTCGGTTCATATTGTTTATCGGTCTCATCAGGAGCTACCGGAATTTCTCGGCCCCTGGCAGGGACAGAACCGCGGCGTTACGGCCGGGAATCCCGCCTGGGACATGGCCTGGCGGATGCCCGATTCGAATCTCAACCTTCCGTCCCATCAGGTATCGGATATTACACTGACTGATGAATCCGCGCTTGTATTCGACATGGGCGGCAAAATTCTGGGACGCATTTTCATCGAATACACCGCGCCTGAAGGAACCCGCATCGACATCGGATTTGCCGAGGATCTGACGAGCGACAGCCTGGCCTCGGTGCTCAAACGTCCCGGTATTTACACCGCCACCCGGCATATCTCCGCTGGCGGCTCCCAGCGCCACGAGACGTTCAAACCCTACGGCGCCCGCTATCTGCAGGTGAATGTAACCGGCAACAGGGGACCGGTGACCCTCAAGCGTCTGGGCATGGTCAGTCAAATTTACCCCTTTGAAAAAATCGGCTCGTTCACCTGTTCCGATCCCCTGTTCAATGAAATCTGGGAGCTGGGCTGGCGTACCTTGTTGGTATGTGCTGAAGACACCTATACCGATACGCCGTTCCGGGAACGCGGATTGTACGCGGGCGATGCTCTGCCTCAATTTGCCATCACTCTGGCCGGCAGCGGTGATCCGAGACTGATCAAATACAGTCTGGAGGTGTTTCAGGACAAATATCGCGGCATGTTTTATCCGGATAAAGAAAAATCCGGGGACGAGCCCGGACTGTTGTACGATTTTCCATTCATCACTCTGGAATATTTCCGCTGGTACGTGGACTGGAGCGGCGATATCGAGTTTGCAGCCGAATTGTATGATAATTATCGATATATGGTCGAAAACGCAGTGGACAAACAGCAGAAAAACGGTCTGTTTGCAAATCTGCCGGCGTTTGTGGAATGGACACGCATCGACAAGCGCGCGCAGTTGACCATGATGCAGTCGCTGCTGGCGCGCTCGTTCGAAAACATGGCGCATCTGGCGGCCAAACTCGACAAACCTGACGACATGCACCGCTATAAACAGCTTGTACAAGAAACCGTTCAGGCGGTCAACCGCCTGTGCTGGGATGAAAAACGCGGCGCCTATCGGGACGGATTCAAAAATGGCGAGCCGATTGATCATCATTACCCCATTTCCAGCGCCTGGATGTCGTTGAGCGGATACAATTCGAAACCGCGTGAGACGATTCTCACTGATTTTTACCGGACAGAACTCGCGGACATCGGTGAAATCTCACGCGCGCGCAAGGTCACACCGTACGGCGGATTTTATGTGCTCGGCGCCCTGTATCGTCACAACCGCGCGGATATTGCCGAAAGGTTCATCCGGCAGTACTGGACACGCATGATCCTGAATCACAACGATACGGCGTGGGAAAATTTTGACGACGGCAGCGGCCCGTCTTCAGGACAGGGCACCCTGAGTCACGCCTGGAGCGGCGGTCCCACTTATTACATGACCACCGATATCCTCGGCGTGCGCCTGGGATTCCCCTGCTTTTATTCCCCGGATACCGTGCGCATCGAGCCGCTGGCCGAATCGATCACCTGGGCCGAGGGTACGGTGCCGCATCCGGATGGCGTGGTCGAGGTACAGTGGCGGGTCAAAGGCGATCAGCTATTCCTCAATTATACAGCGCCTGAAGGCGTCACCTGTATTGTCAAACCGCGCGGCCGTTTGGCGGACAAACGCCTGTGGATCAACGGTTCATCGGCACATTAGAATCAAGGAGTCATGATGAAACGAAGGACTTTTATCAAAGGAATCAGCGCCTCCGGGGTCCTGGCATACGCTGCGGGAAATGCCAGGGCATCCGGACCGGACTGGCGCTATCCAACACCCGCTGCACTCGCGGACGCTGTTCATGCGGATGGACAGATCTGTGTGCGCATAGAGTTTTCAGCTGCGGATTCGAGATCTGTGGATTATGAAACTGCCGTTCGGGTTTCCGGCGCTCATCTGACAAAAATACGTCCGTTCTTTTTCAGCGGCAACGATACATACCGTCCAGACGGACATATCAGCGGCACCAGCCAGCCAGCCGCATCGCGATATTGTGGTGCTCTGGCTGGACCATGCCTCAAAAGAATCCGAGATTTTGATCAATACTGATAAACCGGTGCGTGTTTCCCTCGACTCGATTCTCAAACAGGGTACGGTAAATGAAAAACGGGGACATCTGGCCCTGGCATTCAATTTTCTCCTGGATCATGAGATTGGCAAGCTCAAACTCACCGATTTTAATGCGCGCCCCCCCGGTAAACAGTTTCACATCATCGCCATGGCCGATCCCCAGGGCGGAGACGCGTTTGCATTCGACAACCTGCGCACCCGCATGCGCATCCACAACGCATTCATCCAAGAAAGCGTGGCCCTGGTAAACCGTCTGCCGATCGATCCCCTGTTCAGCGTGGTCATCGGCGATATCGTCGATGCCTGGGGGTATCCGGAGGACTTTGAGCAGATGCGACAATATCTGCAAAAACTTGACATGCCGGTGCTGTACGAACTGGGCAATCACGAAACCGAAAACAAAAGCCCGTTTTCTCCGGGATACAATATGAAGCTGTTTGACAATTATTTTGCCGCGCAGAAACGCATGAATGGCACGGAAAACCTTTTATATTCGTTTGACGCCGGCGACTGGCACTTTATCGTCTGGCCGGACCCGCTGCGCGACGAATTCTGGGAGACGCATCCGCATTATTTCGAATGGCTGAAACAGGACCTCGAGGCGCATCAGGATATGCCGGTCATGGTGTTTCAGCACGTGCCGTCGCATCCGATGGGCATCAATCCCCTGATCAATTACTGCGAATCCGTATCCGTCAAACGCCTGTTTCTGGACACCCTGGCCGAACACGGCAATGTCAAATACGTGCTCAGCGGACATGTACACATTCCGGTGCGCGCGTCCTTCAAAACCGCCGTGTCCTACAAAGGCATGAACCTGATCAACCTGCCGGCTGCCGGCTACCGGCCGCGCGCGTTCGGTGAATCGGACTGGTACGGCGGTCCCTCACAGGGCGTAGCGGTGATCGAGTTCAACGGCCGGGATGCTGAAATCACGTTTAAATGCGTTACCGGTGAAGAATATACCTATCCACAAGACCTGCCGGAATTCGATGAGAAACGCTATCCGTTGTGGTTGAACCCCAAATGGGATTTGGCCGCTGAAAAACAGGTTGTGAACGGTGATTTTACAGACGGACTCTCAGGCTGGAAACAGCGGTATGTGTATATGGAAGACGAAAATCCGTCCAATATCTGCGAGGTGCGCGCCGCGGACCGGGAACATCTACATTGCCTGTATCTGTACAGCCGCTGCCGCGGTTATCAGGCGCCGGGACAGGACCGCTGGCCGCAGGCGCTCAACAAAGCGGTTCAGGCGATCCGGGTTGATCCCGGTGAAACGCCCCTGATTGAGCTGGATTATAAACTGGACAAAGAACACTGCGACTTTAACGGCGTGTGCGGTGCCTATGTTTGGATCGAAGGTTTTGAGGGCAGCGTCAAACTGCTGAACATGGTTTATTCGCTGCACTGGATGTGGTATAATATGGGCGGTAAAGCCGGACTCTTGCGCACCGTCCCGCCGGTACAGATGGATTTGAATGCGGAAACCGGACGCTGGCACCACGCCGTACTGAATCCGAAACACGATGACCGGCAGTTCAATGAAAATGAACCTTTTGATACATCCGGACTGGACCGGCTGGTGATCAGCATCGGTACCTGGAATATCAATGACGGCGATGAACAGCCGTTTGCCGTTTACATCAATCGTGTGCAGCGCCGCAACGGCTCGGTGCTCAGTTCGGTGAACGGCGTCAAGCTGCAGCCCAAACCCAAAGAGAAACAGTGGTGGCGCAGCAAACTGACACCGTTCACCCATACAGCCGGCGAACATCGCTATGTACTTGAAATGGATAGGAATTACAAACCGGAACAGGAATAGATTCTCACATGTGAGGAAATACACCATGAACGAAAAGAAAAAACGCGTCAAACATCAGGAATTCGAGCGCGACCGCGTCCCGGACAAAAATCTGCTGGGATTCAAAAACTTTATCGGCATGTACGCCGGAGAACACTGCGCCGGAACCGAGCTCATGATTGGGCCACTGTTTGTGGCTGCCGGGGTCAGCGCCTTTGATATCGTTTTCGGTCTGCTGCTCGGTAATCTGCTGGCTGTATTGAGCTGGGTGTTCATCACGTCGCCTATTGCCACCCGCGCGCGACTGACCATGTACTATCATCTGGAACAGATCTGCGGATCGCGGCTGGTGCGTATTTACAATCTGGCCAACGGCGTCATGTTCTGTTTTCTCGCCGGCGCCATGGTCACGGTATCCGCTACCACTCTGGGTATCTGGTTCAATTTTCCCATGCCGGGACTCAATGATATGCTGCCCAACAGTCTGGGCTGGATTCTCAGCGCTCTGGGTATGGGTGTGTTGATCGCTGTGGTGGCTGCCTACGGTTACCGCACCGTGGCCAAACTGGCCAACATCGCCGCACCGTGGATGGTGCTGGTGTTTCTGGCATTCGGGCTCATCGGTCTGCGTCAATTCATCAATCTCACCAGTGTCAGCATTAACAATATCGGCGATCTGTGGGCTCTGGCCCGCGATCATATCTGGACCGGCGGGGACCCGCTTCCGGGGCAGGTCAAATTCACGTTCTGGCACGTCACCTTTTTCGCCTGGTTTGCCAACCTCGCTATGCATTTGGGTATGGCCGATCTTTCCGTACTGCGCTTTGCCAAAAAGACCTGGTACGGCGTGGCTTCAGCCGGCGGTATGTATGTGGGCCATTTTATGGCCTGGATTTCAGCCGCCATTCTTTATGCCCTGCAGCTGTACCAGAACACAGCCGACACCAATGTGCTGCCCGGTCCGATGGCTTATAAAGCGGCCGGATGGGCGGGACTGTTATGCGTCATTATCGCCGGCTGGACGACCGCCAATCCCACCATTTATCGCGCCGGACTGGCTTTTCAGTCCCTGGTTCCCAAATGGTCGCGGTTCCGGGTCACCCTGATCACCGGACTCATTGCCGCCGTTGCCGGTATGTTTCCGGCTATTGCCATGAAACTGCTCGATTTTGTCGCGCTGTACGGCATGCTGATCATGCCCATGGGCGCGGTCATCTTTGTCGATTTCTGGCTGCTGAAACGTCTGCAGCTGCAGCCCATGTACGCACAAAAAACCGGCACCTCATTCCACTGGGCGGCGTTCCTGGCCTGGATTCTAAGTTTGGCCCTGTGCGTGCTCATCATGACTTTTCTGGGACTGCAAATCTATTTTGTCAGTTTGCCCGGATGGATTGCCGCAGGATTGATTTACCTTGGACTGAGTTACTGGATTCAAACACAAGCCCATGCGAGGATTGCCCATGAAGCTTAGATCATTATCTATTGTATTAAAAATCATCGGATATTTGTCTCTGATCCTGCTGATCACTGCCCCGGCCGTGTACGTGTTCAAAGGTGTGGATCCTGCAAGGCATGCATGACTGGATGATCATCGCAACTCTGATCTGGTTCGCCAGCCAGATCATCCAGGCGATGTTGCAGCCGCAGCTGCAAAAATAGCGGCTGTGGTGGATTGCAGTGGGTGCTCTGAAGATACACCAAACAGTGGGTTGATTCTTTGAGGAGGTTCAGTGCGATGAGTGCACAGGAACTCCTTTGTGCAGATCAATCGAATCAGAACATCAAGCCACTGTTTGCCTCTCCCCCCTACTCGGCCTCGCGCACCACATAGTGCTTGCTGCGGAATCGACACACAGCAGCTGCCAGAATGCCGCAGATTACCGTGCTGACCGGGGTAAAGGTGCAGTGCGCTTGTAACCCAGCATACAGGCTTTGCTCGCTCCGGCTTCCGGGATCAGTGTGCTGATGGTCGCCAGCGTAAAAAGAATCGTCAATCCCATCAACAGACCATAGCCTTTTTTGCGCTGTTCCATTCGTCCTCCTGCATGATTATAAGAATAGTTGGTTAAAAGATGCTTGAATGATTGCATGAAAACGATTAAAATCACGTTTTAATGTAAGAAAAATCTATAAAATAACAAACACAAGGATTGCAATTGATAGAACATAATTTTTTAAAACAGTATGACAGGTGTGGCGCCCAGTATCCGTGATGCTGTCGTGCAGGGACATCGGGCCCGACATACGGAGGGTGATATATGAGGTTGTCTTGAAAAAAATTAGTCCGGGTTCATCCACAGCGATAGTATCATTAATGACGCTTTTTCTTTTCCCTCCTTTTCCAAGGAGGGACGCTTTGTCAGAGGCGGACGCAGTCCGGAATCTGACAAAGCCGGGTGGTCCGTGCAACGTATCGCCTGCAGGTGGGTTGCTGCTGTCAAACGACGTGCCCGGAATGCGCGATTCCTGCCCAGATGCGAAAAATTTATACGTAATCAAAAGCAATACTTGTAATCATTCGGACTGGGTTTGCATAGGGACAGTCGCGGCTACGGTTACAAGCCTACCGGCTGATTCACCTCCGAGCGTTGCTTGTTCTTTCCCTCCTTTTCCAAGGAGGACGCTTCGTCAGAGGCGGACGCAGTCCGGAATCTGACAAAGTCGGGTGGTCCGTGCAGCGTATCGCCTGCAGGTGGGTTGCTGCTGTCAAACGACGTGCCCGGAATGCGCGATTCCTGCCCAGACGGATGCTTCTATACCTTTTCAAAATTGTGCCGCTTCCACTCGTCGCACAATGGAAAATTGTACGACGAGGACAAGTCTGAAATCAATTGCGCGTGGCGGCACAGCTGTCACTTTCCCGCAGACCGCCCCGGCGTCAGACACTGGGGCTTGGAAACAAAAGAGAGCCAAAGGGCTCCCTATCGCCCGGTATCACATCCTGCGCTATCCCCTGTCAGATATCTGAAAAAGACTCCCGAACTTTACGGATGAAATATATTTAACTCTATTTCTTTTATACATTTATAATGCTTTTCATTGCCCGTGGTTAGAGGCAGAGCGTTGACAGCTGCTGTGGCGGCTATCAGAGCATCTGCGATCTGTAAAGCATGGCTCAGATAATGCCGCTCGATATAGAACATGGCCTTTGTCGAAACAGCTTCAGACACATACAAAGTCTTGCAATCCCAGTGATAGAGTGCGTTTCGCAGGGCGTTTAATTCCCTCTTGTTCCGCATACCTTGAACAAGCTCCATATAGGTAATGACAGAAATATTAAACGAGTCTGTGTTCTCCAAAACGGATTGGGCTTTTAGATTACCTCGCATATACCATATGAGAATATCTGTATCAAAAATCACAGGTTTCTGCCTTTTCTCTGGTCACGCACATATTGATTAACGTCTTTGATATCATCGCGATCCTCCCAGATCGCAAACAAATCGACAGATTCCCGATCTACATCTGTTCGGTCAATGGGGATTAGCTTTGCACGCGGTTTGCCTCGATAGGTTATGATGACATCCTCACCGCGTGATACCGCCTCAAGCAACTCCTTGGAGTGAAACCTGAGATCTTTTGCTGTCGCTTCCATTACACCTCCTTGGTTTATACTTTTAAATATAAACTCTTGCAATGAAACATACAAGGAAAATATGGCAACCAGCAATCATGATCCAGGACTTGCCTGAACATCACTGTTTTCATCAAAATCGGGTCTCCAGGCATTTAGATATTGACGCAACACTATTCCATAAACTGTAACGCTTATTTCACTTTGGGGCACCTTGACTTTCGACTTTTAGACTGTGCACTTTGACCGGCCCCAGCAGCCCCGATTCCGGCAGCTGATAATCTTCATTCGGCACCTCTTGCATCGGCACCGCCCAGGCATTGGGCAGTCGGGTGATATTGGTGCGGGTGATGCGTTCACTTGGTGTCAGTCGGGCATCACCGGCCAGCCGGTTGGCCCAGGTATTGGCAATCTGAATACGCAGAATATTCTCACCGGAACGCAAAAAATCGGTGATATCACAAGCGTACGGTTCGCACCAGATGACATCCGCAGGTTTGTCATTGACAAATACCTGTGCGATTTTTTCAACCCGTCCCAGATCCAGTAGCACACGATGCTCCGGTTGTTTTTTCAGATCAAAACTGCGTTCATATTCAGCAACCCCGGAGAAAAAACGCACCGCATCATCCGGGTGCAGAGACCAGGAGTACAGACTGTCCATCCGGATCGTACCTGGTCCTTTTTTTGATTCGGGGAACGTGACGCTCCAGGCGCCTGTCAGAATCTTTGGTTCTTGAGGCTCATCAACTTTTAAAACATACAAAACGGAATCCGCCTGTAACAGTTGATACTTTCCGTCTTGCTGAAACACCAGCGAACCATCCCTCATTGTGGATGGAACATACGCCATATCCGAGGGAATCGCCGACGGATAGACGGTCAGATCATCACGAATGACCGATGTGATATGTGATGTTTCTTGACCGTCCCGAAACACCACAAACAGGGAGCCGTGCCCCGGCAGCTGCAGGGGGACATATGTACGGCTGCCCGCATGCGTGTAAATCGGCGCCGGCATACGCGTTCCGCTCAACGGATTCCAGAGTTCCGGAATGTTACCGCAACGGAAATCGCCCTGAATAGTAACACTTTTTTCAGGTTTGTTCCGGACAAAATATACATCGGCATACCGGGTCCGGCGATGAATATAATCCACCTCACCAAAGTCCAGCGGACCGGTAAAGGTAAAATCCGGCTCTACACCGCGTTCCAGTAAAATATTGCGCAGGGGTTCGCCCCAGACGATCATACCTTTTCCATATTCATGCCGGGTGACGGTCTCACCGTCTGTTTTGCCCCACAGTCGATCGGCAATAACACGGATTTCGTTTTCACGATCTTTATATTGATACAGTCCGTGACTGGTTTCGGGTTTGCGTCCCATCACCACAGCGCCCTGCTTGACCAGCAACTCGAGTTTTTTCAAAACATTCAGATTCATATGCTTCCAGCCGGGCAGCACCAGGACTTTATAGGTTTGTCCGTGCGGCAGGGTCAGTTTTCCGTTTTCTACCGTTAAGCGATTGACCAAAACATCCATATTGGTGACGTCGTAATCATAACCAAATCCCAGATGCGGGTCCATATGCTTGGCCGGCACAAAATTCGGCGCTTTGTCTCCGTAATAATACAGGACATCACCGACAAAATTGCCCTGCTGCAGCAGATAACTGCAGCGTCCCAGATACTGCATCCAACTGTCAGCCAGCGGCCACCAAACACGTGTTTCATGCATCAGGGTGCCAAAACTGTAAATCCAGCCGGGTTCGCCGGCAGCCTCGGGGGTGTGCGGCCAGGTGTGAAAAATAATGCGGTTCAGTCCCTCACAAAAAGCGCGGTCCGCAGTGGATTTCAAATCACCGGGACCGTATTGCCACAAATAGGTACCGGTAAACGCTTCGGCTTCAACATACGTCTGATCGTAAATATGCGCCGCGCTGGCCACACCTTTGATCACCTGCAGCAGATCGATCATTTCGTCATTGCGGTGCTGCTGCCAGAACTCGCCGCGCGGAAACGACAGCACACCGGATGATTTTAACGATTCAAACGGACAATTGTGAACGGGTTGTCCCGGTCCGGCTGCCTCGGCAACGAACTGGATGCCGTGCTGCTCACAGATCTCGCGGCACGTTTTGTAATGCCCGTCAATAATCATATCGGATAAGAACAGATCGTAATCATACAGAAACCGCCGGGTGATCTCTTGCGATTCCACCGTATAGCCGAGCAGCGCCGGAATATACGGGGTCAGATCATAGTGATAACGGTCTCTGAATTGGTTGATAAAATGCGGTGACCATAGCTGACCGCGCACTTCATAGCTGTCCGTGTATAGATATTTCAGCGCGGTCTGGCTCAAATCGCCCAGTTTTGCTTCCAGTTTATCGAAAAAATAGTCGAGATGCGCGGCCGCCGCTTCGGGGTTGAAATGATCGATCATGGGGCCGTGCGAGTTGGGTGTGGCTGAAATCATCGGCTGTCCGGTATTGGCGCACACCGCTCGGATGATCCGCCAATCGCCCGAAGGGGCGTCCCATTCCAGTGTTCCATGCATGAATTTATCAGACACATCATAAATATGTTTTATAGGTAACATCGAATCCACGGATACAGGAATAGCAAGAACGGTGATCTCTTTGGAAAATACCGGTTCTCCATTTTCCTGGCGCGAAATAATCGCCTCTCTTTCCCGTCCGGGCTTTCCGGCTTTATCCGGCAGCTTGGGGAAGGGCAGATCCACTGTGACGGGTCCCGGCCCTTGTATCGTAACAGACGAGGTAAACAGTCCCATGGTTTGATGCTCCGGAGCGGTCCAGGCGCCGCCGGCGTTCCAGCCGCTGGAAATGATCAATCCGATATCCAATCCCAGTCGTTCCGCTTCTCTCAGCGCATGACAAATCGCATCCACATACGGTTCGCTCATGAACGCCGGACCTTCAGGTACGATATGATCTTCATCCACCCGGCTTGCCACATCCCAAATATCAAACCCGCCCAGTCCTTTGGCATGAGCAGCTTCCAGTTCCCGTGTAATTTCAGCATGGCTAAAATTACCGTCCACCCAGTCCCAGAGCGCCCGCGGCCGCGCCGGCAGCGGAATAGTATCAAATCCGGCTGCGAGCTCTTCAAATTCAGGAAAATCAGCAGAAAATCCAAAAGTACTGATCAAAACAGCAAACAGAACAAAACACTTGTATCTCATGGCACACCACCCTGGTTGCATACACAATTTGAATTGTAAGAGAATGTATAAAAAAGATGCGGCATCTTTCACTGCCATTCCAGCCTTGCCATCCAGATACCGTCTACCCGGTACGCGGCAATATGCTGCTGCCCCTGCGAATCAGTAATGATTTCAGGCGCCCAGCAGCGATGCTGCCACACCCCATCTTCAAGATTAACCACTTTATGCTCAAATGAAAACGGGTCCTGGGAATAAAACACCTGCAGCTGTGCAAACAGGTAATAACCACTCTGCCGTTTGACGACAAACGGGCTCTCCGCGAATTCAAAGGGATAAATGGGTTCCGGTATATCAGAGACACCATCGTACACGCATACCTGTTTGTGTTGAGACCACGGACCGGCCAGAGACGGTGCCGTACGTGCTGATACGCATTGCGGCTCGACAGATGCGTCCGTGTAATAGGCAATCCACTTTCCAAATCCGGCACGATCATCGAGAAGCATCATATCGCGTCCCATATCAAAAAATTTGTGACGGCCCCGTTCATCCGCGGCATATTGCCAATTACGACCGTCCGGACTTTTAAGACAAAAAGCCCCAGCATTATTGTGAAACAGATAATATTGATCATTTAAAAAGACACAATGCGGCGCCTGCAGTTTGCCCTGAGCCGTATAAGGCGTATCCTCTAAACGGCGTCCCAGAACATCCATACTGTCCTGAATGCCGGTGGTCCAGAATATCCCGTTTTCCTGCCAGGTAGTCGTATGATAGCGTCCGTTCATCAGATGCGTTGTATCCCTGAGCGCAGCGCTGGTCCATTCGTACAAGAATCGATGACTGCCGGGATAGGTATTCAGGCGCACGCAGGCCATCAGATGCCAGACCTGTTCTGTATCCTGAAACATTGTAAAGTCACAGACACTGTTGTTGTGGTGGGTATAGGTGTAAGGTGAAATATCAGGACGGGTATCACAGATTTTCCACCAGGAACCCGCGATAACAGGGATTTCCGGAGATGCAGCTGAGACACATAATACTGAAATCAACAGAAACAAAAGCAATGTTTTCATAATACCTCCCGGACTAGATCATGCAATGGTCGAATATAATAACTTTTTGTCAAAAATACACACGATCATTCAGTTTATACTCAAAAAATCCGACTTTTTCTTGATATCCAGTACGGAATTGCTTATTATAACATTCAAATCTTTAATAATTATATCAAATCACATACTTAAACCCGGCTGTGCCGGGAAACAAAGACTTGACAAGGACAAGATTATGAAAACGGTTTCAAAAGGCTTGATCCTCGCGTTTGTATTATTTCTGCATTGCAGTGATAATTCACAGAAAAATCAATTATTGTTTCAGGATTCCCTTGCTCCCTCTCCATCATCCGCCTGGAACACCCCGCCCGACCGATTTTTAGATATCAACAGCCGCAAGGTATTTCACCTGACCCCGAAATCCGATCCGACAGAGCATCCCTGGGTCGGCGATTCTACCTGGACCTGCTACCGTATCGAAATCGAAATGCTGGCGCCCGATTCAGTGCGGCGCAATTTTGTCGGACTGGATTTTCACGTGCAGCCGAACGGCGTGCAGAGCAACAACATCGGCTTTTTCGTCGGCGGTGATCCGAACCTGCCGCGCGTGTTCGAAGCCGCCGCACACTGGTATAGCGGAAACGTATCCTGGAAATTGTGGCCGTTTGCGTCCAGCACGGCCCCGCTCCCCCAATCGGAGTGGATCACCTGGCGTCTGGATATAGGCCGGGATTTTGCCAATATTTACGTGAACAATGACTCCCTGCCCGTGTATACGGCGCGCGATCTGCCGTTTTCATCCGGCGGCGTGCGCCTTTGGGAGTACAATGGGTCGGCGCTTTTCCGGAATCTGAAAATCACCCGACTGGACAGCGCTCAGATGACGCCTCTGCTGCCCGATCCCTGGGCAGAGGCCCGACAAAAAGAACGTGTACAGAACTGGCAGATCAGCCGTGTTTACCCGCAGGATATTTCATCGCAAGCATTGGAAACCTCGGAAGCAGACTGGCGGCGTCCGGTCGTGGACGCACGCGGTATCGTCAATGTCACCGCGACCTATCCGCAGCAGCAGGACAAAGGCACGGTGTACGCAACCGGTGACCTAACTTGCGACACGGACACCTGCCGCATTCTGCATCTCAGCTATACCGATCAATTGACTGTATGGATTAACGACGTTCAGGTATTCGACGGTCCGGCGCGCGGCTGGTACGATCCGGGACGAACTCCCATGGAAGGCTTTGGGCGGCTGCTTCCGGATCTGTTCCAAATCCGCATAAATCTCAAAGCCGGTGCTAATGATATCCACGTGCGCCACCTGATCAACGAACCGCAGTTCGGCAGCGGGTTCTGGATGGGTCTGGAATAGGTTTATTATTTTTGCTGTTTAAACTACTTGATATTTAGCCGACAATTTATAGATTAGAATAGTAACAATGATATATTTTTAATGTGAGGTTAGAATGAAAATCAAAAAACCCCTATTTGATCTTATTGACCCAAATATTAAATACAAGATGATTAATGAAGACACTTTAAATGCAATAGATGCTATTCGAGATATTGATTTTGATCTTATTATTACTTCTCCACCTTATAATATTGGTAAATCATATGAAACCAAAACAACGATAGAAAAATATTTGCAAACTCAGGAAAAAATCATCCAACAATTAATAGATATATTATCCGAACAAGGCAGTCTGTGTTGGCAGGTTGGCAACTTTGTACAAAAAGGAGAAGTTTTTCCGCTTGATATTTATTATTATCAGATATTTAAAAAATATGGTCTAAAATTGAGAAACAGAATCATTTGGCACTTTGGCCATGGGTTACATGCTTCTAAACGGTTTTCAGGCCGTTATGAAACAATTCTTTGGTTCACAAAAAGTGACGACTATATTTTTAATCTGGATTCTGTAAGAGTACCATCAAAATATCCAGGGAAAAGACATTTTAAGGGACCCAATAAGGGCAAATTATCTGGGAATCCACTGGGAAAGAATCCATCAGATATTTGGGAAATAGTAATTAAAGATTGGGAAAATGAATTATGGAATATTCCAAATGTTAAATCCAACCATCCAGAAAAAACAGAACATCCGTGTCAATTTCCTATCGAATTAGTAGAACGATGTGTATTAGCATTAACAAACGAAAATAGTTGGGTGTTAGACCCATTCGCTGGTGTGGGTTCTACTATTATAGCATCATTGAAAAATAACAGACATGGAATAGGTATTGAAAAGGAAAAATCCTATTGCAATATAGCTAACAATAGAATTCATGACTTGAAAGAAGGTCAATTGAAAATAAGACCAATTAATAAAAAAATACATACTCCATCAAAAAAAGATAAAGTCGCCAAAATCCCGGAAGAGTGGCAACAATTAGAACTAAATGGATATCAAAAATGAAAATTGCAAAAAAGTATTCTCATTTGAATGGAGAAGAATTCTTAATCGTTCATAAAAATAATTTATACACTGAAATAAAAGATGTCATATCTAAAATAAATGCAAATGATTTAAAAACGAAAATAAGCAAAGAGATTCCTAAAAAAGGGAAAAGCCTCTATAGTCCTACAGCCATCAATAAGGCATTTAATAATGAATTTTCGAAACTACAATTGTTTGAAAGCCGTTATAATTATTACATTACCCTAAACAGAGAATTGATGGAAAAAAGTATATCAATGTCTCCATCAGAACAAAAAAAGTTCTTGGAACAGCATGGTGAAAGTAATCCCATCTACAGCTATAATCAAACTGATTTTGTCAAGGATAAAATCGCAGTTGAAGTGCAGTTCGGCAAGTACTCATTTGTAGCATATGATTTATTCGTAAAGCATATGTTGTTCTATTCGGGTGGTGTAATAAATTTAGGCATTGAAATTTTACCAACTAAATTCATGCAACAGCAAATGTCAAGTGGAATTGCTTATTACGAGGGTGAAGTCTATAACGTCATGCGTCAAGGAAGAAATAACCCGCCAGTGCCACTACTGGTATTGGGAATTGAGCCGGAATGAGAAATATATAGTTGAAATTGATTCATGACTGAATAAATATTTCCCAGTCATTGTCCTGAAAGGAGAAATATGTATCGTATCCTACCCCTCATCATACTCATTGTAAACATCATCTCTGCAGCCGAGCTCCCCTTTCAGCGCGGCGTCAATTTAACCCAATGGTTCCAGGCCGCTGAACCGCAGCAGATTCATTTTACCCAATTCACCCGAACCGATTTTGAAAACATCCAGAGCCTGGGCTGTGATGTGATTCGTCTGCCGATCAATCTGCATGCCATGACCGACGGCGCTCCGGAGTACACTCCGGACCCGCTGTTCCTGCACATGCTGGATCAGGTGGTAAATTGGGCGGAGGAGCTGAACCTGCACCTCATTTTGGACAACCATACCTTTGATCCTGCCGTGAACACATCTCCGGATATCGAAACCGTGCTGGTTCCGGTCTGGATGCAGATGGCGGAACATTATCAACATGCGTACGGCAATATCTATTACGAAATCCTCAATGAACCGCACGGCATTGCCGACAGCACCTGGAACCGCATTCAGCAGACGGTCATTGATTCCATCCGCAGTATTGATTCGACGCATACGATCGTCATCGGTCCGGCGGAATGGAACAGCTACAATAACCTCAAATACATGCCCGACTATGATGATGAGAATCTGATTTATACCTTTCATTTTTACGCGCCGCATGTGTTTACGCATCAAGGCGCCACCTGGGGCAGTCCGTCCCTGGGCTCACTGGCCGGTGTGCCGTTTCCCTTTGATGCAGCGCGTATGCCGGAAACGCCGTCTGACCTCAAGGGCACCTGGGTTGAATGGGCGTTGAATGATTATTCGAATCAGGGCTCAGCCGCTTATCTGCAGCAGCAAATGCAGACAGCAGCCAAATTCAAAAATGAGCGTGATATTCCGATTTTTTGCGGCGAGTTCGGCGTCTACATGCGCAATGCAGATTCGCAGGACCGGGTGCGCTGGTACGAAACCGTGCGCACTTTGCTGGATAATAACAACATCGGCTGGACCATGTGGGATTATACCGGCGGATTCGGATTGTTTGAAAAGAACAGCAGTGAATTATTCGATTATGATTTGAACGTACCGCTGCTGCAGGCTCTGAATCTGAATGTGCCGCCGCAAAAGACTTTTGAAAACACGCCGGACAGCTCAGGGTTCAGTATGTATACCGATCACATCAGTGAAAATATCAGGGACGCCAGCTGGGTGGAAGGACCGCTGAGCTTTTATCATGATACAGCGCCATATTCCGGCGACTTTTGCATCTACTGGGCCGATGCCAATCAGTACAATCATCTCAGATTTGATTTCAAACCGGATAAAAATCTGGTCTCTCTGATTGATCAGGCGTATGCGCTCGATTTTTACGTGCGCGGTGATACGCCCGGTACCAGCTTTGACATGCGTTTTATTGATACCAAAACAGAGAAAGCGGATGACCAGGAATGGCGCATGCGGGTGACGGTGACGGACAGCCTAGCAGCCTGGGACAACACATGGCAGCACGTGCAGATTCCCTTGAGTCAATTCACAGAACACGGTGCCTGGGACGGCAGCGCCTGGCACAATCCCCAGGGAGACTTTGACTGGGCAGCGGTAGATGTGTTTGAGATCGTGGCCGAACAAAAGGCGCTGACCGGTGCGCAACTCTGGTTCGATGAAATCAGAATCCTGGACCCGGCCGCGACAGGTATCGAGGGCCATTCGAATAAAATCGACGATTTCAGCCTCTACCCCAATTTTCCCAATCCGTTCAATCCGCAAACAACCATACGCTATCATCTGCAAAAAACAGCGCATGTATCCATACAGATTTTTAACGCCTCGGGCCGGCTGGTATCGACACTCCGGCAGGACAGACAATCGCCGGGCACCCATTCAGTCATTTGGGATGGACGGGACCACAGCGGCCGCCTGGCCGCCAGCGGGGTTTACGTTTGTCGTTTGCAGTCAAATAAACAAACCAAAACACAAAAAGTGCTGCTGATCCGCTGATTCCTGATGAAATAATATTAAACGATTCTCTGTTTATAAAATAACTGGAATCATTTAATAGAATTTTCGCAAGGAGTCTCTATGAAACGTCGTGAATTTATAAAGTATACAACAGCCGGCGCTCTGGCCGTAACCGGACTCCCCGGTCTGGCAGGCGCCGCAAAAGCCAAATATGCAAGTGATAAAGTCATGCTCGGAAACACCGGTATCCAGGCCTCGCGGCTGGCCATGGGAACCGGCACACATGGTGTGAATAAAAGTTCAGAACAATCCCGCGATCTGGGCATCGAAGGCGTGGCCGATCTGCTGCAGGCTGCCTATGAGCAGGGGATCAATTTTTGGGATACAGCCGACCAGTACGGCACACATCCGCACGTCAAGGCGGGTCTCAAGCGCGTTCCGCGCGAAAAAGTTGTCATTTTGACCAAAACGCATGCCACAACCGCGGACGAAATGAAACGCGACCTGGACCGGTTCCGCAAGGAAATGGACACGGATTACCTGGACATTATGCTGCTGCATCTGATGCGCGATCCCAAATGGCCGAAAATCAAGGCCGGCGCCATGGATGTGCTCAGCCAAGCGCGCGAAGACGGCATTATCAGGGCGCACGGCGTGTCCTGTCATACACTGGGCGCCCTTAAAACGGCAGCTGAAACCGACTGGGTGCAAGTCGATCTGGCGCGCATCAATCCGCGCGGTGTGATCATGGATGATACGGTGGAAACCGTGGTTCCGATTCTGAAAAAAATGCACCAGGACGGCAAAAGTGTTCTGGGTATGAAGGTCATCGGGGCCGGACGCCTGCGCGATCATGTGGATGAATGCCTGCGCTTTGTACTCGATCAGGAGTATGTGGATGCGTTTACCATCGGTCAGGAAGATGAAAACGAAATGATGGATCTGGTCAAACGCATTCCCAAATGCAGTGTATAATACGGGAGGGCTCGCCATGATGCGGGCGGTGTCAGGGCGTGTTTCAAACGACCGGCTGATCATTCAGCCGGTCGTTTTTTATATAACCCGTATATTAAGCCGCTACAATATTTGCCCGCTGGATAAATTCTGCATTTGGGACAATTTCCCAGCCGGAACCGAAAAGCGTACGCACTTTGTTCCTGAGCCAATCCGGGTGTGGGGCAGTCGAATCCTATGTTTCACTCCACTCCCCTGGAACAGGCCAACACCCGGCGCAGGGAGCGCCGGAAACAGATAGCGCATCTGCGCCTTGTGCGCCACAATCACATCCTGAGCACCTTTGTCAAAACGGATGCGCACAAAAAAATAATCATCAAAGCTCCAGAGATTCAAGGATCACCGGATCGGGAAACAGCTTGATTTTCAGCGCTGGCTGTGCGGCAATCTACAAAACAGATTCTTCAGTCTCTTCTTGCCGGGATAAATCGCGATAAATGATATACGCAGCCACAGCGGCGATGAGCAAATACGCAGCAGCCGGGAGCCATTCGGCAAACAGCAGTTTACCGGTGCCGAACAGGATCGAATAGATCATGACAACTCCGCACAGCCAGTCGATAAAAAGATGCCCGTAACCGGAATCCGGGGTCACATCCGGCAGTTCCCTGGAGACAGCGCGCCATCCCGGTCCGCCGGGATGCACGCGGCGGTAAAACGCGTGCAATTTATCACGCTTCACCGGTGTGGTCAAAAACGTGACCACAAGCCAGACCATGGTGGTGCCGAGTACCGTGGGATACAGTGTAATCGGCGACTGCATGCCAAATCCGTAGCGCGCCATCGGATAAATGATCAACGGCGCGATCATCGAGCTGATCTCGGACCAGGCGTTGATACGCCACCAGAACCAGCGCAGAATCAGCACCGCGCCCATCCCGGCGCTGGCATTAATAATAAACTCCCAGGCACCGGAAATGGTGTTCAGGAAAAGCCGGGTGATCACCAGCGAGAGTATAACCAGCACAACAATAGAGATACGGGAAATCAGGACATAGTGCCGCTCCCCGGCTGTTTTATTAATAAAGCGTTTGTAAAAATCATTGATCATATAGGAGGTGCCCCAATTGAGCTGTGAGGCAATGGTGGACATGTACGCTGCGAGAAAAACAGCAATGAGCAATCCCAGCAGTCCGGTCGGCAGATAACGCACCATGAGTTTCGGGTACATGATACCGGGATCGACGGTATTTTCATAGGTTTCATACATAAGCAGAAATTCCGGACTATAGGCCTCATTCTCTCCATGAATGAACACCTGATCCGCATAAGCCTGTTCCACGCGCTGATAGAGTTCAGGATTCTGCTGCCGCAGCACGTCCGTATCATTGACACGCGGCAGAAGAACCACAGCCGACAGAGCCACCAGGATCCACGGCCAGGGCCGCAACGTATAGTGCGCAATGGCAAACCACAGAGTGGCAAACAAACTGTTTTTCTCATCTTTGGCCGACATCATGCGCTGGGCCACATAGCCGCCGCCGCCGGGATCCGATCCGGGATACCAGCTGGACCACCACTGCAGTCCGATATGGGCCAGAAACGCGCCGGTAGTCAGGGCCAGCGCACCACCGGTGACACCTTGTGCGGACACATCGCCGATTTTCGGAAAAAAGCTCAGCGTCTCCGGGGCAATGGCGTTTTTCAGCGCCACCGTACCGCCGATCTGCGGCAATTTCAGAACGATCACAGCCAGCACGATACAGCCGAGCATGGCAAACACAAACTGGAAGCTGTCTGTGCGGGCCGTACCCAGCAATCCGGATGCCGATGCATAGACCGCGATAATGCAGGCAGCAACAACAACAAGTAAAAACGGATCCACCCCGGGAATGGTGACGCTGACAATCTTTTCCATGGCCTTGTGCACCCATCCCAGGACGATAATATTCATAAAAAGTCCCAGATAAATAGCACGGAAACCACGCAGAACTGCGGCAGGTTTGCCGGAATAGCGAAATTCAACAAATTCCACATCGGTCATGATACCGGAGCGCCGCCACAGTTTTGCGAAAAAGAACACGGTCAAAATCGCACCAATAGCCAGATTCCACCACAGCCAGTTGCCGGCAATGCCGTTGCGGGCCACCAGTTCCATGACCGCCAACGGGGTGTCTGCGGCAAAGGTGGTCGCCACCATGGCGGTGCCGGCAATATACCAGGGCATATTGCGGCCGGAAAGAAAAAATTGTCCGGTATCCTTTCCGGCGCGCCTTGCATAATAGGCGGCAATGGCAAAAATAATCATAAAAAATATCACAATCACGCTGATATCGATCCAGTGCAGCTGCGTCATGTCATTGATCTCCTTAAGCCGTAAAAAGCCCGATGTTCAGGCCGTTGTATGATTTCAGTTTTCATCCTATCCATCCTGACTGAATATGCGTCGGAACATGAGCGATGTGGCGCCCAGAGATACCGAATGCACACCGCCCGTGGCAAACTGAATAGGCGGCAGGGCAATACCGGCTGGAAAATTTGAGCTGATGCGATGCTGAACGCGCTGCAGCAGCCGTTCCGCGATCAGAGGTTCCGCTTTGGAGAGGTCACCGCCGATCACGATCAGACCGGGATTGATCAACAGGATAAAGCGGACAATTTCCGCGGCAAGAAAGCGGGTGTATTGCCGCAATACCGCCTGGCAGACCGCACAGTCGGATTCATATTGAATGATATCATCCATACTCACCGGGTAAGCGTTTCCGGGAATCGCACTTTTCCCGTAACGCTGCTGCGCTTTTTGAAACAAAATCTGCAGTGACGGAACCGAAGCGGTCAATTCCCCCGCCGTCCCGTAAGCGCCTTCAAAAATACGGTTGTTCAACACCAGTCCCGCACCCATCGTACCTGTTTTCTCATTCAGAGAAAGAAACACCACATGCCGGTGCTTTTGCATCACGTCCTGCGCATGCCATTTCAAACCGAGAACGCCCGCATTGGCATCATTGATAATCTCAACCGGAAAGGACATCCGTTCAGACAAAGCCGACACCAGCGGATAATTCTGAATATGCAATTTTCTCGAATAGCGGATGCGGCCGCGTTTTCGGTCCACCAGACCGGTCAGCGCAATGCCGATCCCGATCAGTTTATCTTGCTGCAGGTGCACTCCGCTCAGGGTGGCATTGATACAACCCACCAGAGAATGGGTCAGCTCAGCGCCACTGACGGTCGGCGCTGGAGTCGTTATGGACTGGTGCACAATCCGCCCGGAAAAATCAACCACAGTGGTTCGCAGCTCATCCGGGATCACTTCAATACCGATCACATAACCCCGATCCGGATTCAGACGCCACAACGTCGGGGGTTTTCCGGCCGCAATTTTCCGGGGAGCGCCGCGGCTTTTCTGAATAAATCCGCGTTTCCGCAGCGAGCGCAGAATATAGACCAGAGTAGAAGACTGGAGTCCCACCTGCCGGGCGATCTCGGCTCCGGAGAGGTCCGGGCACACCCGTATGGCATTCAGGACAGTTTGATGGCTTTTGATGTCAAACCGGTATGATTCAAAGAGCATATATTATCCTATAGACAACCTGTTCAAAACCAAAAACCCGGCGCCCGAATGATCCGGCCTGATCACCCAGTTCAGCCCGTACCACCTGCGGTCTGATGCGGCGATCCAACAATAATTCGTTCAAAACGCGCCGGGTGGCTGGTAAAAAATACGGCGCCGCGTTTGCCACGCCGCCTCCGAGAACAATACGTTCAACATCTAAAAGATTCAGGGCATGACTCAATCCCAGAGCCAGATGCTCACCAATTTCCTGATAGAGCTGAAGCGCGATCCGGTCGCCTGAACTCGCGGCTGCGCTGATCTCCCGGGTGGATTCACAGAGATCGGATTCGGACTCGTCAGGAAATGCCGTTCGGTACAACACGTGGTAGCGCTGAACCAGAGCGGACTGCCCGATAAACGCCTCCAGACAGCCGCGCCGGCCGCAGGGGCACACCGGACCGTTCGGATCAATACAATTATGCCCCAGTTCTCCGGCCAGCCCGTTAACACCGCGATAAACGCTGCCGTTCAAAATCAGTCCGCCGCCCACCCGGTTCCCAGCGTCACCATGAGCAATGAATCGCGGCGTTCACCGGCTCCGTAGGCATACTCTCCTAACCCAGCGGCATTGGCATCGTTTTCAAGAGAAACCGGTACCTGAAAATATTCGCTAAAGCGTTCAACAATGCGACTCTTCTCCCATCCGGGTAAATTGGCCGCGTATGTCAAGACACCCGCCTCCGCATCCACCAGACCGGCTATTCCCACACCGATACCGCGCAAATTCACCGGCGGCATGGCGTTTAGACATTTGCTCAGATCATCGGACACACGGAAAAGCAGAGATTCCAGTCCCTGTTCGGGCCGGGTTCTGATCGAATCTGTGTTCAGCACCTCGCCCTTTGGATTCAACAATGCGAAAGCCGTGGTGGTGCCGCCGATATCTATTCCAGCGACACAATCTGTTTTCGGATTCAGCATCGTCAATTAGGAGCATCCTTGAATTGCATTCTTTGTTTGAGCGTGCTGGTTTGTCTGCAAAATTCATCGATATTCATGGTTTTGATGTAACACAGGCCGTGCATGGCGCGGATGCGCGGATGCTGATTTTCATTAAAGAAATCCTGTCCCAGACAGGTTTTCAGCGTATAAAACTGTTCCGCCTGAATTCTCTGCGCCAGTCTGGAAAACGGTCCATCCAGTTCCGGACTGGGAAACGACGCATTGCGCTGCGAGCCGAACGCGTTGTAAAACGTGTTTTCGAGAATGGCCAATGAATTCAAAGAAACCGGCACAAACACATCCGCTTCGGACGGATGGAACCGGTACCAGACATTCCGATACCCCCAGATCTCGATATTTTTACGATCTTTTTTTTCATAGCGCCGTAGCGCTATAGCGGCCGCCTGCAGCACTTTGTAATGGGTATCCGGACCGCTGCCTTCAGGATCAAACGCCACGGTCATCACATCAGGCTGAATTTGGCGCAGCAAATCGAGTATCGGCTGTACATCGCGTTCCATATCCGGTTCCCGGGCAAACACATCATCCTGATAAAATCCAAGCCGCAAATGATTGACGGAACGCGAATCGAATCCCAGATGCGCCCACAGCAAATCCGCTTCCCATTCCCGGATCATGCCTTTGAGTTTCTGTACAGGTTCCGGGTCTGTTTTGCCGGGATAGGCGGATTGAAAATAGGCTTTCAGCTCATTGATGCGCCGTCGCAGCTGCGGGATATCCTCACCATACAGCTGATTCAGATTGCGCAGCAAACGACGCGACACCGCTTCCCGTTTCAGGGTTTGATGATGACCGGCCACGCCATCCAGATAATGATACACGTCCCGGTGACGATAAATAGGATTGTGATTCGTGAAATACTGCTCAGCCGCACGCCGTTCATAATCCGGGGTGCGCATATAAGCCGAAAGGGACTGCAGTAGATCCAGCATATACTGGTTGGTCACCGCATGAAATCCACTGGTCATATAATTAAAATAATGGGTATTTTCCGGAGAACGCACCAGATGATAAATATACGGCAGATATCCCAGCATGATATCATCGTGATGCGGCGCTGTGTGCATAAAGGTTTTGCCATGGATTTCGCGGGTGCCGGCAGCGATCTTTTCGATGAGATGCTGTTCAACACCGGATTTCAGGTCATCAAAAGCCTGCCGGGTACGCTGCAACAACAATGCGGCAAAGCGGTCGGACTGCACATCCGCCTCGTTGAGATCCCGGATACGTTTGCGTTTGCTTGCAGCAAGATCAATGATCACCTCTTCGATTTGTTCACGGGTAATCGTCCCGGAGGTGTGCAAGTCGACATAACGGCGTTCTTTCAGACATGAGGCCGCACCGTGTGTCAGATAAAATCGGGCATGAGGCAGACGCTGCAGCACAGTGGCCGGATACTGATTTGACGGTTCATGTTCCACAGCACCGGCAACGGTCTGTGCTTTGGCTTCCCCGGCAGCGATAATGATCGCTGCGGCATCGCGGCAATAGGTTAACGTGGACAAACCGATGGTGATCACCAAACGATTGCGGGCGACTTCGATGCCGCCGAGCGCCGAAGCCGCAGCGGCCTGGGTCTCGTAATTGGCGGGCGTCAGACGGGTGGTGGAATAAAAATCCGAACCACGGATATTGAATGCGGCATGCCCGTCCGGACCAATGCCGCCGAGGAAAAAACCGATGCCGCCCAGATCGCGGATGCGGGTTTCATAATCCGTGCAAAACTGATCAATGCGTTCAATGACCTGTTTCCGCAGCCGTTCCTGTTTGTTCTCAGGTTGTCGCGAGCGCAGAGTCAGGTCTACTTTGCTATTCGGAAAGACCTGTTCAACACTCATGTGGTTCGGAATCCCTAGATTATAACAGTCCATCAGCAACGCTTTCCGCGGATCCAGTCCGAACCCCTCTATATAGTGCGTATGCACAAAATAGTAAAAACTGTTCTCCTGGTCCGGATGGATCGGATAAAATTCACTCATTTGCACAAAATGCAGACTTTGCATCCGGGGTTTATGTTCCGGATCCAGTCCGTTCAGCGCCAAATCCCTCTGCACATCGGTCTTGTTCCAATGTACCCAATAATACTGAACCCAGCTGATAAAATAATCTGACGATTGTCCGGCCGGCAGGGAAATCACTCCGCCGGGATGGGTCTGTACCCACTCCAGAAACCGCAGTGCGGCCAGTTTGCCCAAAAGCGGCACATTATCGACTTCGACCACGGGGATTTTTTCCGTATCCTGATAAATAAATTCGTACCCGGAATGCTGCAGCGCCCGTTGTTCCGGTAGAGACGTGGATTTAAAACCCTGATCAGCCATACAAACCTTAATTTAATTCATTCATTGAATGAATTAAATATAAGAACATTTCCCGGCACTGTCAAGGGTAAAATCAAAGAGAGGTTTGAAAGTCGAATGATGCATTGATGCGAGACAGCGGAACTCTATGAAAAAATAGTGATCTCCCTGGATCGGCAACTATACTAATTTGCAGTTTTGCAGTAAAATTGTAAATCCCCTCCGGGGATTGTGGTTGTTTTGTGCGACGAGTGACAGCGGCACAATCCTGATAAAGGCTAGGCCCTGCCTCTTCCAGTTGTCGCAACGCGGAAAGCTGTACGATAAAAAACAGAGTATTATGGGAAAAGGCAAATAAAAGTCGAAAGGTCTGAAAATGCAAAGGAAGGGTGGGTTTGTCATTCGGCTTTATCCAGGTTTGATGAAAATTCGTTACAATCCCGCCCTACTTCCGGGCCTCGTCGTACAATTCTCAATTGTGCGACGAGTGAGAGCGGCACACTCCTGAAAAAGGCTCGTTCCTGCCCCTCCCATTTGTCGCACAGCAGCCAAGCTGTACGACAAAGAACATAGAGGGCTGCACGGCAGCATCGCGGATATTGCACCCACACCACACACAACCACCTATTTTTAATAGACTTGATCAACAATCAACCCCCACCCAAGCCCCCAAAAACACCCATTTTATCCCATTTTTACCCTCGAATATTTCCCCCATATTTCCCAGGGTTTTTATGAGCTTACGGTAATTTTATATTTTTCCACATTTCCCACATTTTTCCCAAAATAAGTATCGGATTATATCGGCTTTGTATGCTCCATGATCTCTTGCAGCTTTTGATCTACAATTTTCCCATAAATCTCCGTTGTGCGCACATCCGCGTGACCCAGAAAGGCGGAGACGGTTTTTATATCGGTGCCCTGCGTCAACTGATCCGTGGCCACGGAGTGCCGCGTCGAGTGAAACGTTATTTGCTCGGGGAGGCCGAGGTCTCGTCTTGCCACCCGGAACGATTCCGAAACTGTGTTTCGATTGCCAATCTCGAAAAATATATATCCGTCTTTTGCTCTTTGAATGGCTCTCTGTTTGTTCTGATCCAATTTCATATAAAGGATATGCTCTTTCAGTTTTTTTTCATTTTTTAGTATATTGATTCTTTTTTCCAGCATTTCAGCACATATTCTATAAAGTGGAATATGCCGAACCTTGTTTCCTTTTCC
Source organism: candidate division KSB1 bacterium (assembly GCA_034521575.1). Taxonomy (NCBI): domain Bacteria; kingdom Pseudomonadati; species Candidatus Zhuqueibacterota bacterium. The sequence goes on along the minus strand of JAXHMJ010000001.1, from coordinate 525,924 downwards.
CTTTATCTTGATCACCCGCACGACATGATCCTGCTGAGGGATAACCAGATAATCCTGAACTTTAATATCCAGTATTTCCGATTCCCGCGCGCTCGTCCACAGAGCAAAATTAAACACATCCAGCTGCCAGGCCGGTTTTTCTGCATAATATTTCCGCAACAACTCGACTTCCTCGCGAAGTAAATACCTGCGCTTTTTTTCTTCTGTACTTTTTCCCAGTTTTCTTATTTGTCCAATTATCGGGTTTTTTTGGGCATATCCTTTTTCAAGCGCCCAGTTGAAAAATATGGAGACATGTCTCAAATGCCCCTTGATCGTTTCCATTTTATAGGGTTTGCCATGCTTTGTTCTTTCATCTTTTGTCATTCTCAAGGCAAATTCTCTGATTTCATCTTGCTCTATTTTCTGAACATCCAGATTTTTGCCCATTACTTTTATGAATTTTTTCAAGGCCAGTATATCACTTTCTAATGTGCCTTTGGCTATTTCTCCTAATTCCTTTTGCCTTTCCCGATGCGAGATAAAAAATATTGCAGCCTCCCCCAGCGTTTTTGATGTCGCGGATCGTTCGCGATAATTTTCAATCTTGAACGTGCCGGCAGCAATCTGATCCCTGACGACCAGATACAATTGTTCCATGTATTCCCAGGAACATTTTTTCGAAATTCTTCTCTGGGATCCGTCAGCGTAGAAAACTTTTATCGAGGGATATTTTCTACCCTTTTCCAAATAGGCGCTTTTAGCTTTCATGGTTCTCTCCCATTTTTATTGCTTCGTAGGGCATGACGAGGGTTACCAATGCTCTCAATTTTTCAACAAGCATTTTTTTGTTTTTTTCCTCTTTTAGCATATCGATCAATCTTGACAGCTCTATCATTTCATACTCGTCCAATCGCGCAATAAACCCGAGCAGCTTTTCACACTCTGTAATCTTCCGATAATCCATATCTTTAAGCATATCCAGGCACCCCCCGATAGTCTTGTTCTCGGCATCACTTTTTATATACACTTTATCTGTTTTATCTTGGATCACTTTGTTTTTGATTAAATAGCATTTTCTGCCATTGACCTGCAGATGATACCCCAATGCATTTGCAATTTTTATTGCATTTTTTCTGGACACCCTGTCTCTTTTCCCCTGTATATACCGCCACATGGTGGTTCTGCTTATTCCTGCTTTAGCCGCCACCTCCGTGTGAAACATCCCTTCCTGTAACAATACTTTGTTCAACTCCTCTGCAAACATTTTTCCGTCTAAATCCATGTTTCACCTCACTTTTCCGTTTCCTCATGACTCCCCTTGGTTCAGTTTGTTTCATGACGTTTCAGAAATTACTTGACATTAATTTAAAACTTTTATATGTTGCATACAGTTTCATTAAATATTACAATGTACCATTTAAATCCATTGAACAATTATTAACTCCCGGAGGCCGCATGTCAAGCCAAAACGACTTTTTAACGTTACCTGAAGCACAAAAAGAACTCGGTTACAGCTCTGTGCGATCCGTTTATAACCTTATCAAAAACGGCAGGTTACAAAAATATCGGCGCCTGAATCAAACCATCGTTGCTCGGTCTGATGTCAAAGCCCTTAAACAGCCGCAGCCGGTTAATTCGTAAACATTGTATTGTTTCTATTTATTTCATCTTGTTACCAATTTATTCATTATGTTTCAAAATAGCAATAAAAAAATACAGCTTCTCAATTTTAAAGAGTGCTGTGAATACCTGGGGATCAGCCGCAATGCCCTCTTGAAGGTTATAGCGCATGATCATACGTTTCCGGCCCTAAAAACTCCAACCTGCAGGAGCCGGATTCAGATTGATAATTGGCTGGATTCCCCTTCGCCCGCATGGTGGGGCAATAAAGAAAACGAGATCCAGGGCGAGCAAGCAAAGAAATTCAGCGTTGAGATCGATCATCTCAACTAATCTATAAAATCAATTAGGGAGTAATATCATGGACGTCGGAACCATGCACCAATCGGATATCGGGCTTTATCTGACCTGTCCGATGCAGTTTTTTCTGCGCAAAAAGCTCAGACAGCCGGAGCCTGGACGGCATCCCAACGCGGTCACAGGGTCGGCCCTGCACTGGGCTATTGAAATATGGCACAAACACGGTCAGAAACTAATGGATCGCCAATTTTGCGACAATTTTTTCCTGCATTATTTTCACGAGACCATCAAGGGCAATGATCCCATGACACTGGCCCATAAAGAGGGTCCGATCCCGCCGGTCATGTGGGAGTGGGGAAAACACGATCAGGATCATTTGCTCTCAGACGCTCAAACTGTTTTTTACAATTACACCGGCCAGGAGCATAATCTTAATGCGAACGTCTTGATGACGGAATCTGAATTCGACGTCACGTATTACCGCACACATTACGCCGGTTCGGTCGATCAGATCCGGATTGCCGACGATGGCACCCTGGAACTCTGGGATTTCAAATTCAGCAGTTTTAAACCCGGACAATCATATCTCGATCGGGGATATCAGTTTACGCTTTATGCCTTTGCCATGCTTCGCGGCAGTTTTTTTAGTCTGCCTGATGATCCGGACTGCAATGAAATTTATCACACGCAGATAGGCGAATTGCCCGCCCGCTGTGTCTGGTATCATCTCCCGAACTTGCTTCCCTACAAACGCAACACAGGCACCGCCAAAAAGGGCGACCTCCGGGGCGACCCGAGAATATTCACGTACCGCGACAGCAACACGGTCAAATTCGGCATGAAAAACATCCGCAAAATCGTCTCTCAAATCCGCCGCGATGTTTTTCCCATGGCGCCGCGTGTGTCCGGCAGCTGCAATGCATTCTGTCACTTGCATGATGCATGTAAAAACATCGAGGAAGGCCTGCCGGCTGATACACAACGTCAGGCCGGAGAGGCTGCTTTATACGATTTTTTCAACGAAACCGCAATTATTTAACATAACCCAAAGGAGTGCTTATCATGGCTAAAAACAAAGACCTGACCCGACGCGAAAACTCTGCTGTTTCTGCTGCTCTCGATGATCCTTTAAACAGCTTTGGCGAGGCTGCAAATCAAATTCCAAGCAAGGTACCGGTCGCCCGCATCGAGTATCTGGCAACCGATCAAACCAAACAGGATCACCCGGAGTGGCAACGCGGCAAGTTCAGTATCAACATTGGCGAACAGCTGGATCATCTTGAGGCCTGTATCCTGGGCATCAAGTACAGCCGTATGCTCTGGCCGCCCTTCGATCCTGATGACAAAAACCCGGAACCCCTCTGCAAATCAGATAACGGGCTCTGGCCGACCGGTGGACTCGAAAGCCCCAAAACCTCAACAACACACAAATTTGATGCTGAGAACCATCCGGTTTGTGTGGCGTTCATGGCCGACGGTCAACCGTCCCGGAACGCAACCGGGAAATTTATTCCGGTCTGTCCCTACGCCATGTTCGGCCAGAACCGCGAAGCGCCGACGTGCAAGGAAGTGTTCACCATTGCGCTTTTCGAGCATCAACTCAACATCCCGGTGCTTTTCACGGTCAAATCTACCGGCATCAAGCATCTTTCAGATATGCGCATGGCCTTGATCAATTTCGAGCGCGAATTCAAAGGCAAACGTGAACACCCGATCACCTTGTATGCTAAATTGATTATCAAGTCGATTCCCGTCAAAAACTGGTTCGAGCCTCATTTCGAAATTGCCGGCAAATTCGGCAAAACCGAACTCGAGATGAATCTGGAAGCATACAACGAGATCCAGCCGAATCTGCAAAAATACTCGACAGATGATATCAGTTTTGACGGACCCGAGGACGCTTAATCTATGGACAACGCTTATTCTGCGGCGAAAAAGCTGCAGCATGAACAGAACAAAAAGACCGGTTCATCCGCCTACTATGTGGGCGTGATGACCGGCCTTTTCAACAAAAAACATCTGGATCAAATGGGCAATGCAATCTTTACATACGGGCTTCTTTTGAGCAAAGTAACAGGGTGGGACAAACGTTTCGCCCTCGGCGCCGTCCTGAAAGGCACGCCGATCAAAATCGATTTCCTGGAATCAGAATCCGGCATCCCGGGACGTACAATCCGGCGCCACATGCTCACCCTTGAGACCCATGGATACATCATAAAACTGCGATCCGCCCGCGGTCTGCGTATTTATATCACCAATTATCGGCCGGCCGGAAAGCCGCGTCTGGCCTCGGGTGAGTGTCCACAAGCGGCCGTTCTGCGATTGTCAAACCTGGCCGATCAGGGAATTCTGCGCGGCCAACGTGTGGCCACTCTTGTAGGGTATAAATGGTATGGTATAATAACGGAGACCTCTGTATCAAATGAAACTCCCGGCGATTTTAATCACCCACAAGCGGAACTCTTTATCTACATGCAGCGGCTGTTCGGTCTAAGACTCGGCACCGCTGAACTTCGCTACCTGCACAGGGGCAACAAACACTCAAAGACTTTTCACGGCATCCAAACGGTCATCCAGGCCACGGCCCGGACACTCATGGCGCACGAAGCAAAAAAGGAACAGCAGGAACGCAAGGGCATGGTACCGGTCGGCATTACCAACGTTGTGGCTTATTTAAATTCCGGCCTGCACGGTCCGCGCCGGTTTCTGCTGCAAAAGCGAAAAGGCGAATACGAATACATCAAGCGCTGTGAATCGCTTTATGCTCAAATCGCAAGCGAAATCAAAGATTATCGAGAAAAACAAAAATCAGAAAAGGAGGCCTGACCATGTTATCACATCCATTTTACAAACCGGTCGTTCCGGCCGTCCGGGAAATTCCGCGCCTGCCGGGCTGTTCAGCCGAATTGCCGGACAATATCATATCCGACATAAAATATATTTCTAAAACTTGCAAAAACGCTCAAACCGGTCTTTGCGACGGGGAGGGCTATGATGATTGCCTCGGGCGTCTGCATGAAGCCGAGGATCTCTGCGCCGCCTTGCTCGATCGCGCCGTCGGTCTGATCGGCTGTTTCAACGATTCTCGTTATGTCGCCGAATACCTCATCACCGCGGTCGATAAAAAGGTTCCGCCTGAAATTATCAAATTCACAAACGAATTTTCAGCAATCGACGAAAACGGCGACCAAATCGAATAAGGAGTATTCATGTATCAACACAGCGAAAACTACAGGCGCCTGACGCTTGAGTATATTGTAGACATCCAAAAGGATGCTGATATCAATAAGCCTTTTTCGCAATGGCTGGCAGCAATTGTGCGTAAATCCGAAGAGTATCAGCTCGCTCGTGCCGAAGTACTGGTCATCTCAAAAGGGAGCTTTTAACATGTACACAGTCGAATATTACCGCCAGGGGCGACCCAAAGATGCAAAGACATTCAGAAAATTCATAGAATCAAAAGCGTTCAGAATTGCTTTGCAAACGTGCCCGGAAATCAAATTAATCACTCTCATTTACCAAAAGGAGGCCGCACATTGGATCCACTCACAGCAACCGCCAAGATCGATAACACCAAGGTCAAAGCGGACAAAGACGGCAACCTGGTCATGTCTTTAGCGCTGCGAATCCCGCTGAGAAGCTCAAAGCTGATTGAAAGCGTCAAGGATTTCGCATCTCTGCAGACCGGCGCTGTTACTGTCACATTTGAACCCAGTCAAACCGAACTGGATCTTTAATTCGTTACCGGCGCGGCAACTCGGGTTGCTGTGCCGGACTTTACACCACAAACTCGAAAAGGATGAATGCAATGGCAAATATTGACAGAAATCTCGGTGATTTTGACAGGGCTCTTCACTACGCTGTCGAGGTCATGAACCGCAATGACGGAGATGTACCCGATGCGCTGATCGATGCAATCGATGATCTCCAAAACGAATACACGTCCTATCTGGAACCTGACATAGAAGCACTGATAGAGCAAGTCGATTCTCTAAAAAAGGAAAATGCCGAGCTCCGCGATGAAAATGACGAATTATTAAACCAAACAGGTTAATCAGAACCTGCCACCTGGACCGGCATTGTTCGCCGGTCAGGGAATCATTCAACATAGGGAAATTTGAAATGTATGCAATAGTTTGTAAATCACGTTACAAAGACGAGATGTTAGCACTGATTGACAGAAATCATACAAGGTCAAAATGGTGGACATCCACAGAATCTTTCTTGATTCTTAAGATCGTTTCAAAAACTGCAGCGGAAAAAATCTGTTCAAAATATTTATACAATGCAGCAAGTGTCGTCAGCTATAACCATGCTCGCGATATTATAGATGCTCAATCAAATGAAGCGATACACAGACTTGCACTTGCAGATTCCAGTCTAGGCTGGGATGCTCACAAAGACAATTTTTAATTCCTGAATTGCCATCACTATAAAATAAGTAATAAAAAAAATGCCAACACAACATCATCATTTAAAATGTGAATCTCGATATTTTCAAGAAACAGCAAAGGGAAATAAACTATTTGAGGTACGCAAAAACGACCGCGATTATAAGGTTTACGATACAATCTGTTTGCAAGAGGTTGTCGATGGAGTTCTCACAGGTCGGGAACTACCGACAATGGAAATATCATATGTTTTATATGGCGGAAAGTATGGAATAGCAGAAGATTATTGCGTCATGCAGTTAAAAAGATAACAAAGAATTAACCAAAATTGCCATCACGATAAAAAGGAACTCGACCATGCATATAAAAAAAATACTCAGTCAACACCGCCGCGATTTCCGCGCAATTTTTGAATGTGAGCATTGCGGCTATACGACGAAACAGTCAGGATACGACGATGCACATTTTCACAACAATGTCGTTCCAGAATTGATCTGTGCAGAATGCGGAAAAAAGGCCGGCGAAAATTACCGGCCACTGACAACAAAATATCCTGATTATAAAACAGTTTAAGGAGATCCCATGACAAAATTCAAATATCTACTCAGATTCGTTTCAGGTTTTTTGCACTCAATCGTTGCGGACATACACAAAAATCTATACCGGCTGGACGATCTCGCGGCTGAAACTTTTCCCAAAAGCTGGCTGTTTCATTTTATTTCATTTTTCCTGCTGTCCTGCGCTGTTCTTTTGGCCCGGATTTCACCCTGGTTCATCGTCGGCGCCGCACTGGCTCAGGAATATGAACAGTTTTTGCATTATTTCGCTTACAGAAATTGCCATGATTTCGTCATGGACCTGCTGGCCGATGCCGCCGGTCTGTTGCTTGCAATCAAACTCATGCAGAACCTTTTGTAATGATACCGTCCCGGGAACATAATTTCAAATGCCGCGACAAATGCCAGGCCATTTTCAAAGTGTATTTCCTGCAGCGTTCGGTTTCAGACGTCTGCCGTGATTACAATATTTCACGCCAGACCTTTTATCGCTGGGAGCGCCAGTTCAAAAAATCTATCCAGCCCGTCTGGGGCGGAATTTCACGGAAAAAAAGGAGACTGTAACCATGCAAGAAATCCAGGAAAGATTGGATAAAATTTTTGAAAAATACCCGAAATATGTTTCCTTCGAATACCGCAGAGAAACAGATTCTCGTACCAACCAAATCAAATACTATTTCAGAATTTACACCTCTGACATTGGCCATTATCAATTCGACAACAAACCTGATTTTCTAAATTTTCTTGATTCTGTTATCTCCGATTCAATACTGGAGATCAAAAAAAGAAAATTAGATAATTTGCTAATCAAACAAGCCCAACTTGAAAATAGCTCATACTGCACAATGAATGAAATCAAACAACTCGAATCCGAAATAAACCATCTATCCAATCCCCATCAGGAGGGCGATCAATGCCAAAAACAATAACCTGCATATTAGGGTCACAATCATCCGGCACCACACTCTTGACCGAATATTTCAAGGAGGCCGGTTTCACTCTCTCAGATTGTGCAGATAAAACCACGTTCTTTGAAGACCCCGAACTCAACAACATTAACGAGCAAATGCTTCTAAAACGCGGTATGAACTGGCATAATGTCCCGCTACATACCACGTTTCACCCGGATCAATTCACGGCAACCATCCTGCACAAATATTTTCTCAAGAATCCGCAAATCAATCTCATCAAAGACCCCCGGATTCTGCTGCTTCTGAATATCTATGAATACATCGATATTGATTTTCAGTTTATCTGCACCTTCCGCAATCCCCTGGCCACGGCCGCAAGCATCAAGAAACGATTCTCTCTTCCAGCTGAACAGAGCGTAAAGCTCTGGGCCTCTTATTATTCACGCATGATCAATAGAAAGATTCCCGTGATTCAATTCGGTGAAAGCGTTGAATTCTCGGATTATATCGACAACCTCCGCCGCTGTTGTGAGTTTTGGGATTTCGAATACGATCATTCCGCAGCGGTCAATGTGTTCAATCACAAAAAACTGCATATCCATGACCCGAATCTCTCCGGTGATCATATTTCACCGCTTTATGTCCTGCTCTACAAACACTTGCAAAAAATGGCGGCTGCCTGTTAATCAAACAGAAAGGATTTTTCACTCATGGCAAAAATTGCAATCATAACTCCGGTAATACTCAACACGCCTGAACTGGTCAATATGACCCTGAATTTTACAAAATCAATTCATTCCCGGGATCATTTCATAAAACTGTTTCTCATTCATAACGATTCCGGTCCGCTTCCCCGTGCTGCGGAATTTAAGCAAATCATGCAGTCAAAAAGCATGGATATAAAAGTCATTCACAATGGCACCAACCGCGGTGTTCCTTATGCCTACAATGAAGGACTCTACCGCGCACAGTGCAAAGGATTTCAAACGTTCATCCTGGGCAATAATGACGTTCTGCTCGCGCAACAGACCATCGATCAGCTTTACGCCTCTTTCCGCAAAAACGATTATCTCATGCTCTCTGCAGTCGACCGCAGACCCGAGCTTTCCCCCGATCAGTTGCAAACCATTTCTCGTTTTCCGGCTGATCTTCAATCGTCTGCCAGAGGATTCAAACCCGCATCCGATTATGCGTTCATCCTGTTTTCCAAGACAACCCTCAATCTTATCGGCTATTTCGACGAGCAATTCTCTCCCGCCTATTTCGACGATGACGATTACTCCGCCCGTCTCTGGATCGCCGGACACGATTCCGCAGCGTTCACCGGCGCGCCCATGATTCACCTGTCCGGCATCACCAACACGTCAAAACCCGGACGAATCTGCACGCACAAAAAATTCCGACTCAACCGCACAAAATTCGTCAATAAATGGGGATGCGAACCGTTCAAATCCTGCAAACCGGCTGTTCAACATTACTATCCGCACCCCTGTAATGATACTTCACGCAGCTTGTATATCCCCTATGGCCATCAATGATAAAAACACAGAAAGGGAGTACCATGGCAAAAAACACAAAAATCGAATGGACAGACCACACGTGGAATCCCTGGCGCGGCTGCCGCAAGGTCTGCAAGTGCTGTTCAAATTGCTATATGTTTCGCGAACAAAAACGCTACGGTAACGATCCCACGCAGATCATCCGGGCTGCGGATCAGACCTTCAATGCACCTTTGAAATGCAAGGACTCGGCTTTTGTGTTTACCTGCAGCTGGTCTGACTTTTTCATCCGGGAAGCCGACGAATGGCGGGGAGAGGCCTGGGATATCATTCGCAACACACCACACCTCACTTATCAAATTCTCACAAAACGCGCCGCCCGCATCCGCGAGTGCCTGCCCAAAGACTGGGGCAATGGCTGGAACAATGTTTGGTTGGGAACATCTATCGGTACAAACGATTCTCTCACACAGCTTAATTTCCTGCTGGACATTCCGGCGCAGATTCGTTTTATCAGCGCCGAACCCCTCCTCGAAAAAATTGATTTTGGATTCAGGCTTTGGTCCGAAAAGTCTCCAAATTCAGGCAAAATCAACTGGGTCATTGTGGGCGGTGAATCCGGCCCCGGCGCCCGACCCATACTCGAAAAATGGGTTCAACTGATACAAGAGGATTGTGCCCTGGCCAATATTCCGTTCTTTTTCAAGCAGTGGGGCGGCAAAGAAAAAATCAATGGTTCATACGGTGGCCATCGGCTCAACGGCGACATGGTTCAGGAAATGCCGTCTGTTCAAATGTCTTTATTTTCATAGACAGGAGTTATCCCATGAGATCCCTTGTCAGTCTCGAATCACCGTTCGCTCGCAATATTCCGGTCAATACAGCCTATGCAAGGCTCTGCATCAAGGATTCCCTCAATCGCGGAGAATCGCCAATTGCCGGCCACTTGCTTTATACGCAGCCGTTTATTCTGAATGACACAATCCCCCACGAACGCAAGATCGAAATCGACGCGCATCTTGCATGGCTGTCCGTTGCTGACCGGTCTGTGGTTTACATGGACCGCGGAATCAGTCAGGGCATGCGATACGCTATCGATAAAGCTCAAAGCTACACCGTTACCGTTGAATACCGCACACTCCCGGGAATTGATTCGCTCTATTATTACCCCTGGGGTAACAACTCCAAGCGCAAAGAATTAAAAGGACGCATATTCAAGTTGCTGTCCCGCGGCGACAAAAACAGCGCCCTGGTCGAATTCCTCGACAATGGCCAGCGCGAAATCATTTCAAGAAACGCAATCCGAAAACTCAAAACCAACCCACAAAGGTGATATTATGGCAAACTTTTTAAAATGCTTCGAAAACACAATGATCAACGAGGGATACGGAACCTACACGAATGATCCCACCGATCACGGCGGCGAAACAAGGTGGGGCATCTCAAAATCCGCCCATCCGGATATTGATATCAAAAACCTGGACCGCGAAGGGGCAATGAACATCTACCGCCATGAATATTGGAATCCTGTCAAAGGCGACAAAATCAAAGATCAACTCATTGCAGCCCTTTTATTTGACACGGCAGTGTTATCCGGCGTTTTTACAGCGACCAAACTTGCTCAAATCGCCGCCAACTGTCCGCCGATCGATGGCATCATGGGACCGGTCACCCTGAGCACGCTGAACAATCTTGATCACATTGGCCGGGAGTCTTTTTTCTTCGCTTCGCGGTTTCCCGCATTGCTCGATACGCTAAAATCTGTAACAAATCCTCCAGACAGAAACGCTTTCTTTTGGGCTGGATAAACCGTTCACTCAAAAGCGTAAAGGAGATATAACACAATGGCAAAAATAAAACTTGCAATCCTGGGCGATCTGATTGATTCTGTTGACAACCTAATCGACAACACATTCACATCCAAAGAAGAAAAATTGGAACTCAAGAACGAACTGGTCAAATCAAAAGCCCTGTTTCTCTCGGCGATCAATGCATCTCAATCACACACCAACACAACCGAAGCAAACTCCGGCTCCCTGTTTATCGCCGGATGGCGCCCTGCCATTGGCTGGATCGGCGCCCTGGCCCTGTTTTATCAATTTATTGTATACCCCATACTCCTATGGTTCAATGTCTCAGACACCCCGCCGGCCCCCTTTGACTATTCGCTTCTCTATTCAATCATCACCGGCATGTTGGGAATCGCCGGTCTCAGATCGTTTGATAAGATTAAAAAGGTTGATACAAAAAATATTAAAAAATGATGTTATAAGAGCAATTCGTTGTCGTTAATACCACTAATATATCTGGGATTTTTTGTATTAATTCTAATAGCTTTTACATTTTTATTTCCTCATAGTTTGCTGCTAACGGGCTGCGCGCTTTTTGCGCCGTCCACTGCAGCAGCAAGGTTCGATGCTTCAGATTTCTGCCTTCGCATCCTGTAACTTGCGAACTACCCCACAAAGAATAACAAGAAAAACCTTAAGCCTATTGTCTTCCCTTTCCTTTGGGTCACGTACCTGGGGCATAGATATCGATGTGATCGCCAGCGGCCATAAATAAGCGGTTTATCAACTCGGGTAAATTGGTGACCTCGATATCACGAGATAGACTATTGCGAATCTGGTTTAGTATTTCAAGTGTCGACCAGAACCATTTTTCATTATCCAACTCCTCCCGAAAGCATTTGCACAGCTTAAGTGTCTGGTAGAATCGAAGACCAACAGATTCAAGTCTTTCTTGATTTCGGACATTCTGCTGGAGGTATTGGAAAAGTAGGGCCTCAATAATCAAATGGGCTGCAACAACCGCGCTTTGATCATCGGGAGCAGGCCAGATTTTTTGCTTCACTGTAGATAATGCTTTTTCACGTGAATCTAATAAATGAACTTGAGGCATATTTTTGCTTCCGTCGAACCCATTGAATCACCCGCGTGGAATGGTCGCAGAGCAAAGCGGCGCGGCTATTTCTCGTCGGGTGAATTCAGTTGTTCGATGATCTCGTCGGCATTTTCGGGGTACAGTTCCCGGATGCAGTCGGGGCACATTCCGTGACTGAAATTAGTCCCTGTATGGTTTGAGACATACGCTTCGAGTCGTGTCCATAAGCCCTCGTCATCTCGAATTTTTCTGCAATGGGAGCACATCGGCAAGATGGAACGTAAGGTCTTGATTTCGGACAGCGTACGCTCCAACTCGTGGTTCTTTTCGTTGAGAAGGTCAAGGTGCCGACTGTTGGACAAGGCGATTGCGGCCAGATCTCCAAAGACACCTGCTATATCAGCGTCTGCATCCGTGAAGTCCGAAGGTTTGTTGGCCAGGCCCATGATGCCCACGGTCTTCCCATCAAGGTTCAGTGGTGCGAACAGCACATTTCTCATGACGACATGCCCCGCGGGCATGTACTTTACCCACTCGCTGTTCATGAAATCGTTGTTGTATACGGGCTTGTGGCTCACATACGCAGTTTCGCGGAGTCCACGAATGGGCATCGGCAGTTCTGGGTCTACTGAACACGGCATCCCTCCGGCCTCAAGAACGAGACTTCGTTCTCATGCCCATCGTCACTCAGAAGTGCAACATAGCCTGAGACTGCCCCAGTCATTTCGCAGCAACGGTCGAAGATCGCGCGTGCGGAATCGGAGAAGGTCTGCTTCTCCAGAATCGCGCGAGCCCCACTGACTACCGCAGCAAGCTTGGCTTCCGCAGATCGAACTACACTCATTGTATCATTTCTCCTCTCATCGAACAAGTGAGTATACAGTTTCTTATTAGCATTCAAAACAAACTATTCAAAATTATTGATAAAATCAATAAAAATCATTGCTTTTATCAAATAAATTCCTTATAGCTCTCGAGCGCTAAACAGGTCGTATAGCACTTTAAATGCAATGATAAACGGGAACAGGGGATTGTTTTCAGGATCGCATCGGGTTTCCACCCCGGCGTGCCGCATTAAAAGAGGTTCCACTTCCCAACGACCACCCTGTCCTCACAGATATCCCACCAAAGTTACAATCCCTTATTAATTTTCATTGTTTTTTAATCACTTACCTTTTTTTCTGTAACCCCTTGTTTCTTTTCTTGTTAATTTCCCTTGCGATTTCATTCCGTTTCTTTTATACTTTCCCTGTAAATCATAGTGCACCTAATTTAAGTCAGGAAATTGACATGGCCAAAGTAACAGCACCTCTGTTCTCCCTGGATGCGTCCGGAACCATCGGCAAGGCGTTCACCTTTTCCAAGTGGAAAGGCCGCAAGCAACTACGTGCGAACCCGCGTTTCGCCGTACAACCCAAAGTCTTCCGGCCAGACCACTCAGCGGACAGCTTTCAGCTCTGCTGTAACGGTATGGCAGGGAATGTCGTCCGGGGAAAAAGATAACTGGAATGCCCGCGCCAGAGGCTTGGGCCTGGTAATGTCCGGTTATGACGTTTTACGTCCAGCAGTACCTGGACCAGGGCGGTGTGCCGACGATGCCTTGACGAGTCCCATCTCAACGCCTCACCATAGCGCTTCGCTGAACCCGGCCGTTGACTCCCGGCCGGTCTTTTCAAAGGTGAATGAACACGGTCGAAAGGATCTAATGTATGGCGAAAATTCCGCAGAACACGCTCAACCATCTTCCTCAAAGCTATTCAATCCCGCTGATTTCCAACTATTTTCAAATACTCCCCCAATACCTCGACCGCGCAGAGGATTCAATCGATATCTGTATCTACACCGCCCGCTATTACCGGGGCCGTTCCAACAATGTCGTAAATGATTTCTTTAAAGCTCTGCGTGATGAACATGGACGAATAGTCGTATCCAAGTCCTGCTCAAGCCCAATTTAAGAAAGAACACTGTCAAAACACACTTGACTCATGGTTAATAGCTTGCCCGCCTGCTGGCGGGAACCGCCGTGTACGAGCCCCGTACGCACGGCCTGCCCCGATGTTTTTTTATCGGGGTGGTTTGAGAGGCGCACTCCGGTCTTATAGCCGTAGCCGCCTACTCGATTGGCAGCTATGTCGTTTGTACGGATGAGGCATCGAGCAACTCTCGCACTTTGCGAGCGAGGTCATCGCGCGTGAACGGCTTGGACATGAAATGCATGCCTTCGTCAATTACACCGCGTCTGCTTATCACATCAGATGTGTAACCGGACATGAACAGCACCTCGACGCCTGGCTTGGCCACAGTGATTCTTTTCGCCAGTTGGCGTCCATCCATTCCGGGCATGACCACGTCGGTCAACAACAGATGAATGGCCCCCGGATGCTGGGCTGTCAGTTTCAAGGCTTCGGCCGGTGTCTCCGCGACGACGACGTGATACCCGAGGGTTTCCAGGAACAGGCCACAGGTCACGCGCAGCGATTTCTCGTCCTCCACCAACAGGATGGTCTCCCCTCGTCCTCTGGGTGCTTCCGCCTTGCTGGTAACGGTTGTTTTCACGACCTCTGCCTCAACCTCTTGCAAATAGACCCTGAATGTCGAGCCCTTGCCTGGTTCGCTGTAGACGTCTACGGATCCAAAGTTCTGCTTGGCGATACCATAGACGGTGGACAATCCCAGACCCGTTCCCTTGCCGACCCCCTTCGTCGTGAAGAACGGCTCGAACACCTGCGCCAGATCCTCCTCTTTCATTCCGCAGCCATTGTCGCTGACCGAGAGACAGACATACTCTCCTGGAATGGCATCCGGATGGCTTGCGCAAAATTCTGCATCAATGTGAGCCTTTTCGGTCTCGATGACGATCTCACCGACGCCGGAAATGGCGTCACGAGCATTGACGCACAGGTTGGCAAGGATCTGGTCAATCTGCGCCGGATCGATCAGTACCGAACCCGTGCCCTTGCCGGGCCGCCAGGCCAAATTAATGTCCTCACCGATGAGCCGCCGCAACAGCTTGAGCATGCTCTCCACGGAATCATTGAGGTTCACGACCTTGGGCTCAATAGCCTGTTTCCGGGCAAAGGCTAAAAGTTGCCGGGTGATTTCAGCCGACCTCTCGGAGCACAAGCTTATTTCGTCGAGCCACCCCCTGATCGCATGGTTCGGCTCAATTTCCTCCTTGCACATCTCGGCGTATCCCATGATGCCCATGAGCAAATTGTTAAAGTCATGCGCCACGCCCCCCGCCAATCGGCCCACCGACTCCATCTTCTGGGCTTGATGGAGTTGTTCTTCAAGATGTGTTTCGTGCGAGAGATCGCGTTTCACGGCGACATAATGCGTGATATTGCCCGTCGTATTTTGCACGGGTGAGATCGTGGACTCTTCCTTGTAGAGGGTGCCGTCCTTTCGCTTGTTGATCATGCGGCATCGAAACACGCGCCCGGCGGTCAGTTCCGCCCACATCCGGCGGTAGAACTCTTCGTCGTGTTTGCCGCTCTTGAGAATTCGCGGGTTCCGGCCGATGGCATCTTCACGGGTATAGCCGGTAATCGTCTCGAAGACCGGATTCACATAGACAATGCTGCCCGTCTGATCCGTGATGATGATCGCCTCCGCCGCCTGCTCCACCGCAATCGCCAACAGGTCGCGGGATTCCTGGGACTGCTTGAGGGCCGTGATGTCCATATACGTTCCGATCACACCAACGATCTCACCGTCCTCATTGAGCAGCGGCAATTTGTTTGTCAGCAGCGTGATGGTGTCCCCGGCCGGGGTCGTCTGGGTTTCCTCGACGAGCAGCTTGGCGCAACCACTTTCGATGACGGCTCTATCATCGGCGCGATACTTTTCCGCCTGCTCGCGCCATCCCATCTGGAAGTCGTCTTTTCCGATAATGTCCGCGGGATCGGCGAAACCCGCATCATGGGCGAATGCCGCATTGCAGCCCAGGATGACAAGATCCTTGTCCTTCCAGAAAACACGAGCGGGTATTGCATTGATAATCCGTTGGATCATCAGTGCGGATTCCCGCTCTACTCTTTCTGCTTTCTTTCGTTCAGAAATTTCTCGGATGTTGCACTGCATGACCTTCTGGCCGCGTTCCAGATAGGTAGTGCTGATGAACTCCACCTCATGCCGCTTTCCGTCGCGGCCCTCCAGCGCCAGGTCATCGTACCGGATGAATTCCTTCTGCTGTAGCTCGGAAAAGTTAGCCTCGTTGGCGACAACATCCGCGAGGAAACCGATCTCCCAGACTTTCTTCTGGACCAAATCTTCGCGCGAGTAGCCCAGCAATTCCAATAGATACGGATTGGCATCCGTGATCATCCCGGTCTCGGCGTCGAGGATCAGAATACCGTCCTTGGCAGACTCGAAGAGTCTGCGATAGTGGCTTTCCGAAATTCGCAGAAAATCCGACATGCCGGCTTCCTCGCGCCTTGCATCCTGGCTCTGCTCCGTCTCGCTGTCCGGCGTTTGATTCGTGCTCATATCATTCTTCCTTTCGCCCAACCAGTGAGTATACAGTTTCTTATTAGCATTCAAAAGAAACTATTCAAAATTATTTATAAAATCAATAAAAATCATTGCTTTTATCAAATAAATTTTTTATCGCTCTCGGGCTCTAAATAGATTGTTTAGCGCTTCAAATGTAATGATAAACGGAAAAAGGAGGTTGTTTTCAGGATCGCGTCGGGTTTTCACCCCGGCGCGTATAATAACAGCAGATTCCACCTCCAGTCGAACACCCGGACCGCGCAGTATCTCACCAAAGTTACAATTCTGTATCCATTTCCCCTGTTTTCCCTAAACTTACCCTTATTTTCTGTAACACCTCGTTTCTTTCTGTTTCATTTTCCCTTGCGATTTCATTCCGTTTCTTTTATACTTTCCCTGTAAATCACAGTGCACCTAATTAAAGTCAGGAAATTGACATGGCCAAAGTAACAGCACCTCTGTTCTCCCTGGATGCGTCCGGAACCATCGGCAAGGCGTTCACCTTTTCCAAGTGGAAAGGCCGCAACTACGTGCGAACCCGTGTTTCGCCGTACAATCCGAAATCCACCGGCCAGACCACTCAGCGGACAGCTTTCAGCTCTGCTGTGACGGTATGGCAGGGAATGTCGTCCGGGGAAAAAGATAACTGGAATGCCCGCGCCAGAGGCCTGGGCCTGGTAATGTCCGGTTATAACTTTTACGTCCAGCAGTATCTGGACCAGGGCGGCGTGCCGACGATGCCTTGACGAGTCCCATCTCAACGCCTCACCATAGCGCTCCGCTGAAACCGGCCGCTTAATCCCACGGCCGGTTTTTTAAAAGGGTGAATGAACACGGTCGAAAGGATCTAATGTATGGCGAAAATTCCGCAGAACACGCTCAACAATCTTCCTCACAGCTACTCAGTCCCGCTTATTTCCAATTATTTTCAAATACTCCCCCAATACCTCGACCGCGCAGAGGATTCAATCGATATCTGTATCTATACCGCCCGCTATTACCGGGGCCGTTCCAACAATGTCGTAAATGATTTCTTTAAAGCTCTGCGCCGCGCCTGCGCCAGAGGCGTCAAGGTTCGTATGCTGCTCAATTCCGATTTCAGCAGTCCGCGATTTCGACTCTCAAACGAATTCATCGCCAAATTTTTCAAACAGGAAAATTTCAAAGTGGCCTTTGCCGGCAAAAGCACGCGTTTGCACGCCAAACTGGTCCTGATCGATGATAATATTTCCGTGGTAGGGTCACACAATTTCAGCCGCCGTGCCGCCCGCAGCAATTTCGAAACGTCAATTTTAACCCTGTCAGAGCCCGTAAATCATGACTATAGGCAGCAATTCGAACGCCTGTGGAAATCTCGTCAACTCATCAAAGGTAAAATAGGAGATCCGGTCAAATGTTAGAACTGTTATTCGTTTTCTTGTTTATCGCCATCATTTTCATGATTGCCGCTACATATTACATTCGCAAATGCTCACACATCTTTCATGATTTTGCCAACGTCAACCTGAACACCGCGCTTGATGTGTGGCTGGACAACCAGGTCACCCGAACCGTTTTTCTGGTCAAATCCGGTAAACTGGACGGTTATTATCAGCAACCCTGCAACCATCAGGAAGAAAAGCAAATCACAGACAAAATTCTGCAGGATGTTCTCACAAACGCCGGTTTGGATCCGAAAGATTATCATCTCGACGCCATTATTCAATCCAAATTCCATGAAATCAATTCCCGGAATCGATTAAATGCCTGATACAAATGAAACAATTGACAAGATGGCGGAACAGGTTCAGCAAATCTATGATTGTCTGTTCGGCAATCCTGACAATCCGCTCTCAGGTCTCTATGTCCATGTTGACCGCAATACCCGTTTCAGAAGAACATGCATCAAAATCCTGTTGATTCTGCTGCCCACTGTTGCGGGTATTCTGGTCTATATCATAAAATCTCATACCAACCATTTTTAAGGAGTATTCTAATGCCCGTTGACAGTCCATACCCCGAACAAATTGCAAATTCAGCAAACCTGCCGGATGTTCAGCAATATGTTGATACTTACGATGCCGCACATATGAACAATGTCCGCGCCTTTATCCGTGACATGACCGCCGCGATCGGTACGGATCCACAGGGAAATTGCAGTGATCTCACCACCCGTCTTGTGGACGTTGTCAGTGCGGACGGCAAACCGATCACCCCCTCCAGAATCGTGACCGTGGCAAAAGACAATGGCCAGTTCGAATCCATACAGGATGCCATCGATTCGATCACAGACGCCAGTCCCGATAAACGCTACACAATCCTGGTGTATCCCGGCATTTACACCGAAAATATCTCGCCCAAGAATATGTCGATATCGTCGGCGCGTCCATGATCATGCAGGATTACGAGAGCGCCATTGATCCCGTTGCTCAAATTCAACCCGCCAGCGGCCATTGTATTGATAACACCGGCGCCTCCAATCTGAGAATGTCAAACATTCTCTTTAAATTCACGGATGCGTCTGTAATCACCAGCTCTCGGGAGCTTTCCGTTCATCTGGTCAATTGCAAGGTCTACGGCAGTTCCTCCACGCTGCCTGCTTTGTTTGATACGGGCTATTGTGATGTCCACGCCCGCAATTGCTCGTTTCAGCTTTCGGAAAACGCACACCCGCTTATCAAATTCAACGACGCTATAAATCGTTCTGTGCATTATAGATTCATAGGCTGCCACATTCGCGGTATCATTGAACCGGTTATCGCCGGTGACAATACTGTATATTTCGATTTATCCTCTTCTATGTTTTTCGGTCATCTTTATTCGAATAACTGGTACACGAGTGTATCTCTATTCTTTTCTTTCATAGAAGCAGATAACAGCGCTCCGCTTTCTGCCTGTACGGGGACCAGTTTCTATTCAAAATTTAGAATCAATATGCGGTCAAGCACTTTGATTTTCAATGACTCGGGATCTACCATACAGCGCATTTCAGGAACCTATGATGTGAAACTCAATAGCTGCTTTTCTTGCTTTAATGAAGAACATGCTGCTTACATTGATGAATCCCTGAGCAACGGATACAATATAATCGGTGAATGGCCGCCATATTTTTTCTATCCGCTGTAGCCCAAAAGTCCGCCACCGAGATAATATTCATAATTTATGTAGCGGTTCATTAAAATTGAGACAGCGGTGCGAGAGTAACAAAAGAGCGGCGCGCGATAAGATCAACGCGCGCGCAGCAAGCACAGAAAGAAAAAGGAATTTCTAAAGACAATGTCCACAGACCTGGATGACAAACTAATCTTTGCAGGACTGAGAATATCAGGAACAGTCAGGCGCGGCCAGCCGGACGCGATCACATTTCAACGCAGCCACGGCAGCCTGCAAATCAAACATGGCGTGCAGGCCGGCGCGAATCCCAAAACCCAACGCCAGCAGCTCCAAAGGGTTCATCTCAAGGCGGCCACAAACAATACGAACAATATTTCATCCGCGGACAAGGAACGGTTTCGCCATGAAGCAATAAAACGCGGCAAACAACGATCAGGTACGTGCGAGTTTAAAAGTCAATTTTCCAAAAACAACAAATACGGGCAATCAAAATTCAGCACGGGACTCTACTCCGGCGACTTGCCGGAACGCCACAATCTCAGGTACGGCACCAGTGTTTTCGGCGAGGGGTTCTATTCAAATTCTCCTGATGTCCCGAATGACATCGACGCCATGGAATCACAATATCCTGACATTTCAATGGATTGTTTTAAACCGGAGACCGAATAAATGTTCGATCCATCAGATTTAAGCGGAGAACAAAAGGATGCTTTGCTCGAATATGTCCGCAAAGCCTCAAACGATCCGATCCACATGTTCACTCTAAAAGTACTGCAGAAATTTCTGCCGATTGAGGAATGGATCAAAAAGAACGATCCCAAAAACCTCAGGGAATTTCAGACAATGTGGGAGGGAATACAAAATCAAGTCCAGGCCGAAGCCAAACAATTCGAAACGGATTTACTCAGAGCAGCAGGCGCGCTCGATGCATGACGAACTTTGTACGACCAAAATCAAGGACCAGTCTCATGCCCAAAGTCACACAACCCCTCATGAATGGCTTTTATGAAGCATTCTCCAATATCTTTGTGTTCCAGCGCAATCCGTTCGGACAAACGATCTGCCGCAGAAAAGTCGTGCCCGCTCAGGACCCGACCAGCGCCCACGTTGATCAACGCGCCCACCGCTGGGCCCATGGTGTCCACAATTATCTGCACAATAATTCATCAGGCGAATCCCTGACAACCTGCGTCGTAGACGCCGCCATTTCTCCGGATAGCCCCAAAAACCCCACACACACGGACAAAGGCATAGACGAATCCGACCCCGTAAAACGAGTCATTGAGATATCCTGGGACGCCGTCACCAACAAATACAACGGCTGGCCGCTCAATAATCTCGCGGGCTATTTCATCAACCTGTCAACTGATTACGCCAGCTGGCAGCGACTCCCGGAGAGTCCAATCGTGGCCGATCACTATGACTTGATTTTACCGGCGGACAACTATTATATCACCGTTCAGGCCATTGATACCGAGGAAAATATCAGCAGCGAAAGCGATACATTGATTTTCACAGTGACAATCTGATTCACGTTAACCAGCTTTTTATACTATATCTCGAACTTTGTAGCGGAAAGATTTCCAAACCATGGCAAAAGTAAAAGCTCCATTATTCTCACTCAAAGCGCAGGGAACCCTGGGCAAAAAAATCACCTACCGCACCCACAAACAAAACACCACGGTCACCCGCTGGAGCAAACCCACCGGCCAGGCCTCACAAGCGCAGTTGCAGAACCGCGTCAAAATGAAACAAGCCCGTTTCGCCTGGTCGGATCCTCTGAAAGCGAAAAGCTCTATTATACCCGTTTGGGCTTTATCAGGGACAATATTCCCGGATATAATTTCTTTATCAAACAATGTTTCGCAGGCAAGATTGAATTGCCGCGCAGATGGTACGGCACAAACACCTTTGGCAATGGACAGTATCAGTAATAACAATTAAATGAACCTGATTTCGAGGAATGATTAAATATGTCAAACTCTGTAGAACTGGAATTGTACGGATGCATGCACGATCATTCGGGTTATGCCGTTCACACCCGCGCCGTCGCCCGATCTCTCATCAACGCCGGTTTCCGGGTCCGGCTCGTTTGCTACAATAACACAAAACCGCTGCCGTTCCCGGACCTGGAACCTTACCGCAAGATCAAGCTCAAACCCAGGTACCCGATCATTCGCTTGATCATGCTGCCCCCGCATCCGGTATATCAGCAGCGCCGATACACGATTCTCTACACCATGATCGAAACCCAATCCATGCATCCCGGTGTCATCCAAAGATGCTCAACCGCGGATGAAGTATGGACTCCGAATCCGGATAACGTTGTACAATTCAGAAAACACCTGCACAATTCGATGCCGGTCTACCACATGCCGGAAGGCACGGACCCTGTGCTTTACTCATCCTCCGGACCGGTTGCGTTCGATCGGGATGCGTACGATTTCATCGCCTGTTCCGTTTTCGCCTGGCAGTGGCGCAAAGGCCCGGACATTCTCTTGCGCGCCTGGATGAAAGCGTTCACACCGAAAGATAAAGTCCGGCTCTTGATCCGTTCCAGTGTTGTCGCGGTCAACAAATCAACCGGCCGCCGGATCATCCGCGAGGCCGTCGAAAGCGCCAAAACCGATACGGGTGTGAAAGACTTTGCGCCGATTCAAATCATCGAGGATCCGATCCCGGACGAGGATATCCCGAAATTATACCGGTCTTGTGACTGCTTTGTTCTGCCCACACGCGGCGAAGGTTGGTGCCTGCCGGCGCTCGATGCCATGGCCTGCGGCTGCGTCCCGGTGGTCACCAAAACCGGCGGTCTCCAATCCTTTTGCACATCGTCGAACTCTGTACAAATAAAACCCGGCAAACCCGTCGTATTCAAGCCGGACGAATTCAGGCTCATGAATTTCTTTGATGATCAGACGTTTCACAATCCATCACCCGACGATCTGGCAGCAGCCCTGAAAAAACTCAAATCCAACTCTGAACGGCTGAAAAAATTATCAAATCAAGGGTCAGAATATGCACGCAGTCATTTTTCCTGGAATAGATCGAATCAACCCATTATCAACCGGATTTTGGAAATCCATAAAAACATCCACCCAAAAGCAAAAAACAACAAATCAGAGGAATCATGCACGAAAAGCCAATCTATTTAATTTTAGCAGAATGCCGTTGCCTGTACCCGGAGCGAAAGTGTGGCACTTGCCGCGACCGCCCCCGTTGTTATGCAATGGCCAGAGCCGCCCACGACGCTTTATTCCGTAATTTCGCGTTTATCCCAAAATCAAAAATTCTCAAACAGGGATATTACCCACACATTCTCTCCGCCAAACATTATCTGTTCTTTGTCAATAAACTCGCCCTCACAATGTGCGACCACATTAAAAAGAACTGCAAAACCTGTTCATCCCGCGAATATTGCACAAATTGTTCAGCCAGAGCAGGCGCGTTAATTAACTTTGATTATGAAATCCTCATCGGCGGCACAGAGCCCGAACGCCGGCCCATCTCAAACAACACAGAAAGGAGCACCGAATAATGTTTGCAACCGACGCCTGGAAAATCATCGCCCGCATGTACTGCCCCCGGCAGGACAAAAACTGCAAACCCTGTCCGGAAAAAACGAGATGCATCCGGGATGCAAAATCGACTTCACTTTACCTGCAAAAAACCTTTACCTTGGTTCCCAAAGACGAGCAAGACATCCAGCCGATCTACCGTAAACATGCGATTGATGACGCCAAAATCCTCGACGAAACACCCAACCCCGTTCAATCTAATCCCAAAACCCGTCAGGGCCATAAATCGGACACACCGACAAAACTCAAAAAAAGGGCAGAGGCTGAATAAGCAATACCGGTGGCCGCCTCGTTCACCCTGCGCGCCGACCGTCTCACAGCCCCGACCGCCAGCCACCAGCGCGGCGCGCAAGCTTCCCTCGGCGTCCGCTTTTATAACAAACGGCGACGCACCGCGGCGTTCCTGGCCTGCCCGGCACGCGCGCCAGTCAAACTCATCGCAGCCAGGCCGAATCCGCCCGCACCGCAAACCACGCCCGCCATAACCAACACCGCCCGCACCACCTGCCACGATCACAGCCATTCCAGACTGGCTCCGCCAAATCCAGCCGCCAGACCACAAAGCCGGCCAAGCCATCCACGCCGCTCTGTGCACCCGCGCGCCCCGGACTCCTTTTTCTTTGCCGCGTCGCTAAAAAACGAGCCGCGATTGCAATTCGTGCGAAATCCGAACAGCGTTGCCCCGCACAGAGGGCGGCGCCAGCTGCGTCTGCGCTGAATTGCCGGCCGTCAAGTAAAGCGTCGGCGCCGGGGATTTATGCAGGCCAGGTGTTCACCGCCCGCCATGTTAGGGGGCTCCACAACCCGCCTGCTTCCGGTGCGTTTGCTCCGCTCATTCCGTCCCTCTCGAAATTCTCAAACCATCACTCGCTACGCAATCCGCTCCTCATTCGGCGGGCTGTTCCGCCTGGAGGGGATGGCCGTGCCCATGGCCAGACCGCGCCTTTTTCCGGCCAACCTGCCGGGCACCGCCAACAGGTCACAAGGCTTCAGGACGTGCGCCGCCCGCACCCTTTGTTCTCACTGGGGTTCATTAAAACACATGCCGCGAAAAAACAACCCCTCCCACTGGGTGTAGCAAGCGGGCGTTAGTCTTGGTTATATCCCTGCCGTTTACCCGCTGGCCACCTGGCGGGTCATGCAGACAGGCGGGCATCGATGCCAAACCATCAACCCCACATCACGCTTCCAACACACCCGACAAACGACAATCCGAAACGCGCCAACCCGCCTGCAGCATACCCTATCAGGTGGCCAGACGTAACCCTGCCCATGGCCACACCGCGCGTTGTCTCCCGGGCGCCCGCTTGCCGCATTTCCCCCCACCCGGGTATTGCTCAAAGCATCCCCCATATACATGGCCGCGTCGGTAGTAAAATCCGCCTGAACCTGTCACGCACACATCAACCCCGTTGGCTCTGACTCTGCTCTTGTTCCGTCCGCCATGTTGGGGGGCTTCAGCACGTGGCCTCACTTACTGCAGGGCCGGGCATTCTTCGCTTGGTTATTATGCTACGATGTTTAGCATCTACACCCCCAATGCGCATCACGGTGCCCGGTCCCTGCAGCCGCTTCGGCCACCTGTTCCGCCCGGAAGGGATTGTAATAGCCTGTGAAAAAACCAGGCTACTACAAAAAGGTCACAAGGCCTCAGGACGTGCGCCGCCCGCACCCATCGTTCTCGCTGGGGCTCATTGTAGGATGTGCCGCGAACAAACCCCCCGTCCCCGTTTGTGTGGCAAGCGGGCTGTTTCTCAATTTTCCTCCTATGGCCATACCGTGCAACGCCCGCTTGCCCCTTTCGCCCCCACCCATCTATCAATGTTTCAATCTTTTGCCGTGACGTTGTTGATGCCTTTTTTCCGGATTCTCTTATTCGGCACTCATCCAATTTTATTTGTCCAATATCAATCGGCTCGATTTGGGTGATGTCCGGTTTGGGTTCAGGTAAAATCCGTTTTCCCCTTTTTTCAGTTTCTTCTTTGAAATATCCATTATTTTAATTAATATTTTCCGGCCATGTCTTTATTTCATTATGATCAAATTAAAATTTAATTTCTGTATCATCTGTGAAAATGCTTTATTACTCGAATCATTCGCCGGTTTATCGCTCACAAAACCGACCTGGTGTTTAATGAATGACAACCCTTTCGCCCTTTTCGGTCATTTCTATTATCAAGAAATAAAAAACACAAAACACTATCCCCTGAACAATTCATTTCTATCCGTCATCAGTAAATCCCACGGCGGCCTTGATCTCGAATCTTTTTACATCATAAAAAACAAAATCAAAAACTCATTTGTAAGCAAAACCCTCGACCCATCCTTTGCCATTTAATTGCTGCCCGGCATTTCCCTTTTTTGTAGGTGGAGTAATCCCCCTCAACAATTCATTCCTATCTGACATCAGCAATTCTCACAACAGCCTTGACCCCGGATCATTCCACATCATAAAAAACAAAATCAAAAACTCATTTGTAAGCAAAACCATAGATCCATCCTTTGCCATTTAATTGCTGGCCTGCATTTTCCTTTTTTGAAAGGGAAAGTATCCCACCCAACAATTCATTCGTATCTGACATGAACAATTCACACAACGGTCTTGTCCCCGGATCATTCCACATCATAAAAACCAAAATCATAAACTCATTTGTAAACGTAACCATCGAGCCATTCTTTGCCATTTAATTGCTGATCTGCATTTTCCTTTTTTGAAGGGGCACAAATCCCCCTCAACAATTCATTCCTATCTGACATGAACAATTCTCACAACGGTCTTGTCCCCGAATTTTTTCACATCTTAAAAGACAAAATCAAAGACTCATTTGTAACCGAAACCATAGTACCATCCTTTGCTGTTTAATTGCTGATCTGCATTTTCCTTTTTTGAAGGGGCAAAAATCCCACTCAACAATTCATTCCTATCTGACATGAACAATTCACACAACGGCCTTGTCCCCGAATCATTTCACATCATAAAAGACAAAATCAAAGACTCATTTGTAAACGAAACCATCGAGCCATCCTTTGCCATTTAATTGCTAACCGGCATTTCCCTTTTGTAGGGGGAAGTATCCCCCTCGCTCCAGCCAGGCGACCCGCCCCTTTATTATTTTGCCGATAGTCAATGACGTACCCAAAGGGCGGGCACCTGTCTTCCGCTACCCCCTCTCTTTTCGCATCAAGCATTCACTGCAGAAAGCGCCGGTTTTCATCATTGTTTACGCTGCAAGCACCCGCTTCAAATCCTGAAATCTATACCCACCCACCCCCTCAAAAATGCCCTCGTTTTAGCCCTTGCACCCCCCTTTATCAACCCCATTAACCAACCACTATTTTTATTATACTTAAACCCCTTTATAACCCACTTTTGTAAAATTGCTTATTTTTAAGCATACCCTGATACCTTTTTGCTGATTTTTAACCCTTAGAATCCATCTGAGAGCTTTTACTTTTTTTATTATATATTGTTTTTATTGTTCTTATACCCATTATTTTTTAATGCTTTCTCTAATCTACTGTTTTTTATGAACTTTATAGCATTTATTTATTGTTGTTGCAGGTTGTTTCACATAAAACGCATTTAGCCGCGGCATACCCGCTTATTTTGCCTCTTATGTTTCATATCGTACCATTTCTGCCGCTATTTTTATTCTGATCTTTGACAGTAATTTTAATGAAAATTAAATGTGCCAAACCAGCTGTGGCAAAGGTAAAAAATGCTCCATGTTTTTGCAAATGGTGGCGGCTCCCCTGCAGCTCGGCTACCGCGGTTCATCCCGCAACCGCGTTCCTTCTCATTCAGGCTATATCTCAACACTGTATCTATACTGTCGCTTCGGTACGCCGCTGCCCGCCCTTTTTTTCGCTTGTTCCGGCCGCGCCGTTCTTTGTAAATGCCTCTGCATTCTCCCAAAGTCATTTAAAAATATTAAATGTCTCACTTTGCTTGAATGCGCGGCCTACACAAGCTGAACGGGCGCGGGCACATTTGCAAAATCACTCCGCATTTTTAAAAGAAAAGCAGCTGGTTTGGCAAAAAAATTTTCAAAAGAAAAAACCAAAAACCGTAAAAGGAGAATCAAAAATGCAAAAATCAAACAACACACAGTCTGAAAAGTCCGGTACTTTAACATCCTGCTCATATGATCAAAACTGGCAACATGAGCATAAACGTTTAATTGAAGAAATTCGCATTCGTCAATATTCCCCAAGAACTCTCAAATCCTATACAACATGGATTTATAAATTTCAGGCCTTTGTAAAAAGCAAATCACCGCAGCTCATTGAATCCAATGATGCGAAACAATTCATCACATTTCTTTCTGTAAAAGTCTCGGCGTCAACTCAAAATCAGGCATTGAATGCCTTGCTATTCTTTTTTCGTCATGTATTAGATAAAGAATTCAGTCATTTTGATAATATATCACACGCAAAACGTACAAAATATACACCGACGGTATTATCAAGAAAAGAAATTGATGATATTCTTGTAAACTTAAATTATCCTTTTAATCTCATTGTCCAGTTGCTTTACGGTTGTGGTTTGCGTTTAAACGAAGTGATCAACCTGCGTGTACATGATTTTGATTTTGACAATGGAACACTCACCGTATTTGGCAAAGGCCGCAAATTTAGAAAAGTCCTGTTGCCCAAAAAAATTATACCGGATCTGCAGGAGCATTTGCGTCGCGTTAAAAAACTGCACAAGCAGGACCTGTCAAATAATTATTCCGGTGTGTTTATGCCCGATCAGGTAGAACTAAAATACAAAAACAGCGCCAAAGAACTGGCCTGGCAGTTCTTTTTTCCCGCAAAGCAGTTAACCCGCATTCCGGACACGAAAACTTGCCGCCGCTATCATCTACATGAATCGCATGTGCAAAAAGCGGTCAAGGCTGCGGTTAACAAAGCTCAAATACCACGCCGGGCCACACCCCACACATTTCGCCATAGTTTTGCGACGCACTTGCTCAAAGCCGGATATGACATTCGTACCGTTCAGAATCTTTTAGGACATCGTGATGTAAGAACCACGATGATCTATACTCAAATTCTGGAATGCCCACATTCAAAAAAAATTAAAAGCCCACTTGATATGAATCCTGATAAACCATCATCAATAATCTGAACTATCAAAAAAGGTCTTTAGTATATGCAAAAAACAAAGTACAGTACTTTGCCTCCGACAATAAATTGGTTATCGACACCGGGAAACGGTCTTATTATTATAATGTAATTTCTGAACAACTGGAATTTATCTAATAACAATAACTATTAACAAGAGGAGTGCATCATGATCAACGGTGTAAAGTATGCTGAAACAAACGATGAATTCGTCAATTTTGTCTTTGACCCTGACGGCGCCTGTGAGGGCAGGGTAGAACGCCACAAACGAAAAATCATTTTTCGTAACATTAGCGGAAAAATTGATTGCAAAATAGATTATCATGGCGTCTTGTTGACTCGGACAGATCTTGATATAGGTAATAAAACCTATTACCCGGTCTGGATACCTCCGCACAAAGCTCATCTTTTTGATCCGCTATCGGGTCAGCTATACATTGATTGTGATAAATATGGTATGTTTTTTAAATAATCGAAAGGAGAACACCATGAAACCGGGCGATAAAATCCTTGTTTTTAAATTGCCGGCAGATAGCCATTATTTGGCGGTCGTGGGAACAATCACTGATATACAAGGGGATCGAATTTGGCTTCAAGCCACACGCGTCAAAGACAGATGGTCTAAAAAATGGAAGGTACATCCGACAAGCTGTGCAATGTCAACATTTAAAGCTCGCTGTGTTCCATACAGTTTAACAAATTAAATTTCTCCGGACACCAAGTATTTTTATAGAGAGCCTGGCTAATCGGTCAGGCTCTCCTTAAATAACATAAAGGATTACAAAGCATGCAAAAAACAGAACCACAAAATGTTTACACTTCCAAAACCGTCATATCCGGCGCATTTGATCACGTCGGAATTTTCGGCTCTCGCCATTTATCAGAATCCGAGCTCTCAAATATTTACCACTTTTCCCGGGCGCTCTGCATATCCGGATCCTCGATCGCATCCGGCGGCGCCCTCGGTGCGGACAGTGCCGCACTCGCCGCAGCGGTCTCGCTCTCGCAGCCTGCACTGGTCTACCTGCCGGGCAGGCGTTCCCAGGTACCACGCGGTCAGGCCGGCGCTCCCTGGACGTCTCCTGCTGCAATTATCAACAAATTACCCTCCGACTATGTAATAGAATACGGCGGGGGTTCAGCCGGCACCTTTCAACAGCGGTGCGTTCGCCGTTCCGCGGCATTGATACGACACCTCGCGGCCATGCCGGGCAGATCCGCTGTTTGCATATTTATTTCGATGCCATCGTACCGCGCACAGCAGGGCGGGAGTTGGCATGAAATTCAGGCGGCGCAGACGTCGGGCTTTGTCCTGGGGCAGTCTCTTTTTGTTTTTATCTGTTCTGGTAACTCTTTTCGAGCAATTTCACAGTGTGGTTCAACCGCTACGCTTTTTTAATCTGGCCACGTCTGCAGCTGTTTGCGCGGTTATGGTATGCTTGAATTTCTGTAAAGGAGTCTATGCCATGAAAATATGGGTCAGAATCTGCAAAGAAAAAGCCGATCACGGTGATTTCCGTGCCGCCTATGGGTACGCCAAAGGAGCAAAGCTCCTGGAGAACAAAGTGCAGTATTTCGCCTCCGACAATAAATTGGTTATCGACACGGGAAAACGGTCTTATTATTATAATGTAATTCCTGAACAACTTGGCTTAAATGAATGCAAATAATGGTAAAAGGAGGAACATCATGATCATGATCGACGGTGTAAAGTATGCTGAAACAAACGATGAATTCGTCAACTCTGTCTTTGACCCTGACGGAACCTGTGAGGGCAGGGTAGAACGCCACAAACGAAAAATCATGTTTCGCAATATCAACGGCAGAATTGATTATAAAATAGATTATCATGGCATACTGCTGACTCAGACAGACCTCGATATAGGCAATGAAACCTATTAGCCGGTCTGGATATCACCGGCCAAAGCTCATCTTTTTGATCCGCTCCCGGATCAGCTATGGGTAGATTGTGATAAATATGGAATGATTTTTAAATAACCGAAAGGGGAGCATCATGAAATCAGGAGACAAAATCGTTGCATATGAAATGCCGGCGAACAGTCACTATCTGGCCGTAGTCGGTACTATTACCGAGATTCGCGCGATTTAGGTGTTCGTTTGTGGCAGACCGCATCGTTAGACGTATAATTCGTTTCAATTCACGCCCGAGGGACCGCAAGCCGGGAACGGGATAAAAATCAAATGCATACAGCGAACAAGCCAATTTTTTACGGGATATATTATATTGATTATCTTGTACTTGAAATATGAGCTGACAGTATATACTATAGTATATACTGTTTTTATTCAGCTTTTGATCCCTTTAGCGTTTCTTCCAAAATCTCTTTATTCAGCTCCCGCAACGACTTTGGCACATCCTCTGTGAATTTGATCACATCATAAATCGCTTCGTAAAGATCCCATAAAAAACTCAAATTATTCGACATTTCATTGACAAAGTCATCCCTGCTTGTCGGGCCAAAGGCCATGACACCATGATACTTAAAAGAACCGTTATGGGCGACAATCACATTTCGTTTGCAGGCGGCTTGAAAAACAGCTTCTGCCAAGTTACTGGCTGTTTTCTTGTCTTTTATCATAGAGACGAGCCGCTGCGGTATATACGTCTCAAAAAATATAGGATCTCTGAACAAATGTAACGGCCGGATGGTATCATCACCGGTTGGATTGGCATCTGTCTTTCGTTTGCGTATAAAATCCGTATAGAGATCGTGCCAATTTTCGATATGAAAGATCACGGTTCCGGGAATGCCGTCCCGGTATTCGAATACGGTATATTTCAAGGGGTTGTTGCCGGTCATGTTGTTATAATCCGAGAGTCTCCAATTCGCTTCGTCCACCGGATTGATGCAATAACGATAGGACTGGGTATTGAGGTTCGATTCATCATGTTTCAACAACGGCGAGGCTTTTTGCATCAATTCCCGCTGACTGTTTTGGATCTCGCCGAATTGAAACAAGGTTTGATCATCAAAAACCAGATTCCTGTAAAACGGTTCAAATATCCCGTATATGTCTTCCTTTAGCACGGATATCAGGTTATCCAGATCAAAAGCCTGATCCTCAAAAAGTTGGTTGATGTTTATATTCCCGGAGCCTAAAAGTTCAGCAACTTTCTCAGGTTTTAATCGTTTGAATCCGGTTGCAAACAAGGACTCCAGTTCATTTTCATCCGGGACATAGCGCGTACCCAGCGGATAATTATTATCCTGATGTTTGAACATTCGGTCTTTGACATTGTCCAGTTCATTAGTAATGTTCTGTCGCCACTGCTGTTCTCCCGTCCGTATGGTCTGATAAAGCGAATCCGGTTCGTTCAGCATGGAAAGGGTATATTCTTTCACGTCCTCGATCAGATTCTGCAGCATGGTAACCAGTTCATCAGTAACCAAAACATCCAGATTTTTTTTAATGTTTCCAACAATCTGATTAACTTTAGAATTATATTCACCTTTTTTAAATCCCATTCTTCCTTGAAATCATCAACTTGTTTCAAATCAAAACCCTGGATCCAGTTGCTTTCAGCCTCGATGGTTTTGGTCAGCTGCTGAACATCTTCGGAAATCGAAAAATATCGAAGTTTATTATTGTTTCTAAAAGCCAGCAATTGCTTTTCAAACTCGTCAAGTTCCTCGATGATCATGGTCAGCATCGTTTCGATATCAGAGATGCCAATCTCTTCATTGCCGTTTATGATTTCGATGATCATCTCATCAAGGGATAGATTTGAGTCCGTATACAAATCTATCAATTTTTTTTCTTTGGGATTTTTAAAGTCATGAATATAATCGCTATGAAACTTTTCCAACACCTCTTTTATCTTTTTTTGTGAATCATTATACAGAGTACCTTTGCCGTTGCAATCCCAGTCTTTCAATTTTGAAATTTCTTTAACCGAGCGATAAACATTATTTTGACTATCAGGTTCAACGGGATATTGAATTTTCTTTTGCACAAATCCTTTCAGCTTTTTAAACAGCATTTTATTGATCAAGGGTTTCTGCGAGACCAACCGGCTTTGCCCTCCGGAAAAATGCAGAATCCCCAGTTTACCCAATATATCATCGCGTTCACTCAGGGTGTTGTTTCTGACAACAGGTTGAATCTGCTCACGCGAAAGCGGTGTTTTGCGCATGTCTTTAAAGAAATTGTCGATCACTTTGAGTGTAAACCAATCCCGGATTTCATTCGCGGGGATGTCAATCGTATAAATACCCATGGACGCGTACAATTGTTTGCGGCGCCCATTGTCCCGGAGGGGCAGATGCACACCGATGGCAGGAAACATTTGTCCGTCCATGCGGTTGTCAATAATACGATTGGGCAGATCTCCGGCGATCTGAGAGGTGATAAAGTGAAGTGCGCCTTCCGCGGTCGCTTTAAATGCTTCCCGGGGATTGTGCACCGGGGTGTTGCCGGACGTATTGTATCGGTTGATCAACACCATCTTGTCGCAAAGTTTTTCACCGGGATCATTGCTGATATCCACGGTGATATTATGATTGTATTGACAATAAAAGCGATTTCCGTTCACATAATATTCGAGCTCCTTGAGCGCGGCATAGCCGTTGGCCTGAATCTGTTTGATGTTTTCAGGCGTAATGTCCTGGATATCCGGATCATTTACAGACTCTGTAAACACATCCGGCAGAAACAGAAACGCAAATAGTTTCGGATTGTTGCCGCTTTTCGAAGCGGCCTGGCGCGCCAATGCGGCGATATCCAGTGTGGCGCCGGCCCCGGTTCCGCCGGTCAGGGAGGAAAACAATAAAATATTCGGGACATCATTGTCATGGCGTTGAATCTCATAGCCCTCTTTTTCTGCATCATCAGACAGCTGGAGGGTTCCCGCCGTGCTCAAAGCTGCAAAGTCCTCAGCCAGTTTGTCATACACCTCATCCACATGAGCAAACAGACTGATCAACGAATAGGGCCGCGTGACCCCGGCTCCGTCCTTTGTGCCTGTGACCCGATTATCTGTAGCATGATAGTTATTAAAATACGGCTCCAGGCGTTTTTCAATATAGTTATTTTTAACCAGGCCATCCGTAATATCAACGCCAATCTGCAGATTTTCATTGATATCATTAATCCCGGGATCAATTTTTCCGATTTCCAGCGCCGGTTCCTGGCAGTCGATGAATCGAAACCTGAAAAAATTCGTGGTTTCCAGATCGAATAATCTGGACAGGTAAAATTTGATCAACGCAGCTGTTTTGACACCGGAACCGCCGAGTCCGATGATATAGGTTTTCTGCGGGTTCAGAATTTTGGTCATGTTCGGTACAGTCTGCATAATTCCTCCTTAGATGAGAACAAGAGATAATACGATCAACAGCAATAAAGCAGATACGCCCAATTTTCTCAGACCTGCCATAAAGGTTAGCACTGAAACACTGCACAGAACAGCAAGAATGATCTCTGCGGGCACATTGGCATAGGACCCGAGCAGCAAATCCGCTCCCAGAAAAATGACGGCAGGGAAAATGATCCGGTTCAGCACCGTTCCCGGTAATTTCATTTCCCGCGGTCCGTCAATATTGACGTTAAACAAAATCCGTGCTTTGCCGTCAGGTCGTTCATCCGGCAATTCGATTCGCGAAATGGACAGGGTAATGGTGGATTTACTCTGCTTTAATAGCTGAATCTTATCTCCGTCTTGTAATTCTGTTTCTCCCTGAACCGGCATTAATTCACCATAACGTTCAATTTTGACATCAGGACGCTGAACATTTCTGATTACCGGATAACCACCGGACAAGTCAAACATGACATCATCACTGCGAATGCCTTTAAACGGACAAATTAGATCGTCTTCCCCCTTTTCTGCGTATCTGAGGTCACTTTTACCGGCAGGGTCATCGAGTTTTGATTTTTGAATGTGTGGATGGCATTTTGTTTTTTTTGCCGAATGACTAACACAACCAGCACCAGAAACAACAGGATAACCAGATAAAACGCGGGATTTCTCAAACTCGCAAAGGAGCCGGCCACTGAAATATTCACCGGTATGGTCACAGCCGGTAAGCGGGCGCCGGTCAGTCTGATCTGCGCCTCATAGGTCTGCGAGGGAATTTTACCGTTGCGGTTGAGACGCAGTGTATACTGGCTCGTTTTACCCGCCTCCAGCTCCAGGTCATTTTCCGGATCGCCGGTCAGGGACAGTTTTTTGGTTTCGATGTATTCATCACCGTGACTCAGGGTACTGTCCACGCGCACGCTCACCGCCTGCGCATACGCGGAATTGTGACGCAGCGGTAAAAACAGTTTTTTACTGCGGAATATATTGTTGAAAAAATTAATGAATAACAGGTTGTTTTCATTCACAATATCATCGGTACGTTCGTTTTTATACTGATACGGCAGATCCCAGTCCGGCCGATTGAAAATCAGTGAAAACGGGATCAGCAGTTCCTCGACGTTATCCGCGTAAAAGCGCAGCATACCGGTGTATTTTTTATCCTTGAATTCCGGCGGCAGGTAATTCGGCACGCTGATGCTGATATCCTTAAGCGGAACAGAGCGTATCTGTTCTCCCCGGGAACGATTGATCGCGGGGAGCTTGTAATCCTGCGGAAACCAGTCCGAGGCCAGCAGCCCTTCGTCAAACATGAATTCTACCTTGGGCTCGATACGCCGAAGGTTGGGTTCGGCCAGAGTCAGTTTGTATTGACTCAGATTGTATGTGGTTTCCAGACGATTGCCCAGTTCACCGAAATTTATGAATGTCAGTTCCGGATCAATCATAAAGCGATTATAGTGCACCGATGCAATCGGCCAGTACAGCATCTGAGTCAGACTGATGTGGTCACTGAGGAAATAATCCAGCCGCAATTTGGCGGTTGAATTTTCCGCTTCGTCGGGTATGGTAAACTCGGCGCTGTCACTGTCGAAATAAATTCGACTCGAGTATTCGGGACTGATAAAATCACCGCTAATCCGCTGAACCGGCACGGATTCCTGAGTGTCCGGATCGATTAGTTCAGCGACAAACTTGATCCGGTCCCCGGCGGCATACTCTTCGCGTCTGGGTGTAATGTTCAATGCGGGTTCAAGCCGCGTTCGCCCTTTGATAAATATATCCGGTGTAAAAGGCAATTTTGACGGTTTGAGGATTTGCTGATCACGCGTGCGAACGGCAATAAAAGCAATATTGCCGTTGTTATCATAAACCGTTGTCGGGTTTCCGGTTATGTTCAAATCAGGGAATTGCCTGACCTGATTCCGTCCCATGACAATATAAACCTGAGACTCTTGAATCGCAAACTCTTGCGGGATGCTGATGCTTTTGTTCCACGGGTCCTGATACAGATCCAGGATATCGGGAGGTTCCGGAAAAAATTCCAGTACATTGCTGATAATATCACTGGCTGATTCAACCTCGACAAAACTGCCGCCGCACTGATTTTTAATCTTATTCATATAAGCCGTGGCGAGCAATTTATCATTCGGTTTCTCTTTGCTAAAGAGACCGAACAAGGTCATGCGAATGCGACGTCTGCTGTATAATTTCGCAATTTTCAGAATATTGTCACGGGACTTTTTTTTCATCTGGTCTGAGCTCAGAGAAGGATATCGCTCAAAATCGGGAATAGGCATGCCATCCGTGATGACGATCACATGTTTTGTCTGATCATTTGAAGATTGTGTTTCAAAGATTTCCCGAGCTTTCAACATGGCCATTTCGAGATCAGTGTATCCCCCTTTTAGCGGATAACGTTTCTGGAATTCATCCAACTCTTCCATAAATCCTTTGAAATCATTGGTAAAATAACCCTCCTGTGCGTCCTGTTTTTGCGGTACATAATGCACCTGGGTGCCGAACGGCAGTAACAACAACCGGTTCCTGCCCTGCAGAAAGGCCATCTGACTGGCGACAGCTTTAACCGCGGCAACCGCCAATCCATCTTCATCGCTGACAGGCATACTGCCGGACCGGTCCAGTAGAATGATCAAATCCATGCCTTTTTCATCTTGCTGTTGGGTGAACTGGGCGGTGGCGGTATTCAAGAATACTAAAACAACAATTAAAAATAATTTGACCACTGAATCGCTTTTCCCCAAAAAACACATAATACCTCCCGCGGTTTGCGTTTCAATTCATTCTATCGATTCTGAATCATTCCTGTCCTGACGCATTGCCATGCAAAAAGAACCTCGGCACAAATTCCCGATGCACCTTTTCCGCGATCATTTGCGCGATTTCTATGCGTGAAAACCCGAACAGCTTTTCTCCGATATCGTACAACACATCAATTTCCTTTTGCAGCAGGTCATGATCTGAAATGGCAATCTCGACCAGGTAATAAAACATGCCGTGCCGTTCACCGGGATTGAGTTTTAATACATTCTGACAGGATTGAGTAAATATGTCCTGCACCTTTTCCGATTCGATAATCGCGCTGAGAAAGCGGCTGGGAAACATGGTAAACGAGGCCAGGGAATGAACAATGCGATCCACTTCGCGTTGATCCAGTTCACCATCCAGTCCGGCAATCAACAATCCGCCCGAAGCCAGATAATGTTTCCGATGCGCGCCGATTTCGGAATCATCCATGACCATGAGCAAGTCAATTAGCTTCTCGATCTCGCCGCTCAGGTCTTCATCCGGCTTCTCAGAGTTATGATCCAGCTCATGATACAATTTCGATTCACTGAACAATTTGAGCGCTTTGATGCGCACGGGATTGATGGGATGAAAGGTATCCTGAATGGATGAAGAATAGGTGTAATTCTGCAATATCTTTTCGGTTTCAGCAAAATAGGATTGCAGGTCAAAGGCGATGCGTGTGGTATCCAGACCCGAGGACAGTTTGAAGAAATTCGACACACAGACCTGCAGATCCGGCGCCGCAATATAGCCATAGCGGTCCGCCGATAACTCGGCCAGTTTTCTCCACAGGTAAATTTTGTTTTTCAATACCAGCGGCATGCGGTTTTCATCGGGAAACACAAACTGAATGATGCGTTCCAGCTCGGCGCTGCGGCTGATCAGATGACCGATTTCATGTCCGATGACAAAACGCAGTTCCTGATCATTAAAGCGTTCGATCAGACCCGAGTTCAAAGAGATCAAATGCCGATGTTCCTCTTCCAGCCGATAAATCGCGGCCGCGTTGATGTCGGGCGCATTGGTGACAAAAAAGTCAATCGGTTCCTCAAACTCCAGCGCATCCCGAACTTCTTTACAGATTTGATAAAGTTTGGGCGCCATTTTATCCGTGATCTTGAAATCCCGGCCTTCAAACACGGCACGAACATAATCTTTTTGATTCTCAACCTTGCCTTCCCCGAGGATCTGTTTGATAATATCCACTTCGAACAGATCGTACAATTCCCGACTGCTCTGCTTTTCACTGGCGATTCGGATGCGGTCGTAGTTCATAGATGACTCCCGGTGGTCTCTCACCCTTGATTCTGGTTTTCAAAACAGGCATCCTTAAAACTCCTCTGCAATGAATGCCCCATCATAAAAACATACAAATTACTAGTCAGTAATGCAAGCATATAATAATACTCATAAAGAAAAATAGACGAACAGTTTTATTATTAAATATCAACACCTGCAAATCACTGGATTCCACAGGCAAAAAACTGTATCCATTCACACAAGTTTTAAGAATGGCTTGAATATGCAAAGTCAGATAAATATCTGCCCGCATTTTAAAAGTGTTCATTTCCCGTTATTTTCTTCCTCCTTTTTCTCCTCAGTCGCCTTTAGTTCAACAAGACAGACTTTATCAAATAACGGGTCTATTATTCCCTCTCCTACCAACTCGCCATTCTTATTCAGGACGTAGTCTGCGTCTCATAATTATTGAAAACATAAATGTCTTTGAAAAAAATCTTTTTATCCTTGATCTTTTTCTCTTTAATTTTTATGCCTTTTTCTATAGCTTGAACAATATATTCTCCCCAGATCACACAACACTTTAGAAAGCGTTTCATCTTCTTTTGTTCTTAATACCAATTTGATGCGCTGGCCGAGCAGCAATTGATGAATTTTTGTGTGCCGTAAATAAAACCTATAAAACAATAACAAGACGAAAAAAGTTATACCGCCAACAATCCATTTCCAATCCATTTTTATTCCCCTATAACGGTTCTGTTATCGGTTTATCTTCAAAAATCAATTCAATGAACATTCCCACAAACAACGCAAAAATCGCCCGGAACAGCAGCATACCGGGAAATACATAGAGAGACCATCCCTTTTTGGAAAAAGGAACTCTCATGGCAATCCTATGGCCTCCCCCGCTTTGAACCCGGAATTCAGTCAAATTGTCAACCAGTTTTCTTCTGTCAAACCGATCGGTTTTGATAATCTTTAATAATAATTCCCTTGGTACAGGGATGCCGTTTTCTATGGCGTCACGATGGAATCGTGCGAGTTTCGTCGCTTTCAATGAATCCGGACATAGTTTACGATATTCAGTATAAAGATCTGTAAAATCGTTTTTTATCTCCCTGACCTCGATCCGTTAAAATATCCGCTGCAACTGAATAAGCCGAATCTGTTTCACAAGGAATAAAACGGGTTTGATAGTCTTTGCTGTTCAGATTTCTTTCCCAGAACGTTTCAATGTACCCTGAATAGGCTATGATATCGCGGCTGATGAAATGAGTAAAAAACAGACCCGTCACCAGGGAATAAAACAATCCGATGCACACCACTCCTATAACCCGGCTCCAAATCCGCCATTTCTTTACATCCGGCGCCAGATTCCTGACTTCCAGGGCCACAAAAATCAAAATGGGAAGCAACATTAAAAAAACCCAGGGCTTTTCCAGGCACCAACATAGAAAGACGTCTTGACGAGTTCTTCTGTGGAAACAAATAGCAACCAAGCCGAGGATATGGCCATGATCAACCGGGGCATAAACAAACCAAAAACAGGCAGCACAAATTTTCGAAAATGAATAACAAAACATAGAGCAAATGGAATGAGAGCAGCCGTGCCGTAAGTAAAATAGGTAAACATTTTTTCGATGAATGTCGACTCTGTATCAGTACAGATATTCAGCAGTACTGCCGGAACGGCGAAAATAAAAACCAAAAAAAGAAAATAAAAAGTATATTTCTGACGTTCCTTGTATGATAAAACGCATTGCAAAGAGTTCCAAATGGAATAACGGCGCAAAAACCATTTGGCCGATTCCCTCAGTATCCGGCGATTTTTTTCATCATAATTCGGCCCTTTGCTCCGCGTTCTTTGAAGCTGTTCACGCCATTGAAAGCGGTTGAATTTATCCGTTTTATGACCAAAGAGTACAGACCGATATTCTGTCTCAACTTGCTCATGAACAGCTTGTGTCGTTCCTGAAATGATCACTCGCTTCTTTCTGCCTGAGAATGTTCAGCCACTGAATTTCACTGTCGGCGAGTTTGCTGGCTGGAATGACCCGTGAATCACGGTCGCGCTTACCCTCACGGTAGCTCTCCCGATCATAATAGTATTGTGCCTTGGCTGCAATTGCGGAAAAATAATAATTTTCCTTGAGGTGAATTTCTATCTCCTCATAGCTTGGAGCATTTTGAAATACCGGGGAATGCTCAAAATCAAAGATAAAATCCAGAAGGAGTTTACAAAATGAAATATTGTCTTCTATTCCAGAGATGACACTCGCTGTATTAAGGGGTTGCTTTAGTTTACATTTAGAGAATTTATCCGCTGAAAATGCATGTAAATTCCAATAGGCCAGTTCATTGTATTGATATTTAATTTGATAACAATCCCCTAATTTATAAGATTGATTATAAATACTTTTTAAAACACTTGTAAGATTATCTTTAATGGCCAAATTGGATGATAACGGCAAATGTAAAAGACAAATATGTACATGATTATCAGTGCCGGGATCTATACCATGATAATAAAAATCAATTGCCCTGGGTTTGATTACGACATAAACAGGCAAATCCGGACAGGTTTGGTCATTTTTATCACATGGACAGTTTCTGGACGAAGGATCAGCAGTCTTTTTCGTCACCGGCAGATACCGAAATATGGCCTGGCCTTCATGCAAAGTGGAATCCGGATCGAGAATAAAAAATTTACCTGATGTCATATTCAAATATCATAATTATGATGTAATTGATTGATGTATTTCTCAATATTTTTAATCAGGAGAGAAATCTTTTTTATATCAAAACCCATTTCATAAACTCTATTTTTTATATATCGGCATTCTTCCCACATTTCAGACCATTCGAGTCCGGATCCATAAGAGACCAGGTAAAGCAAATGCTGCAAATGATCGAGGTGTTGGGCCTGATATTTTGATGGGGAATTCTTGAGAAACGATTTTGCAAAAAGACTTCCGTCTTTCTCGTTCTGTTTCAGGCCATCAATCTTGGCCTGCAGCCGCACGACTTCTCTCAGACAGGATTTTGATATATCTTTTAGCTTGTTCGACTCGTCAATTTCCGCAAAGTCATCCGGAATAATGGATTCAAATCGTTTATAATATTTATTCACATCTTCAACTTGTTGATCTAAAAATTTTGCCAGCTTGTATCGAAAAAGACACGGCATGGTTACGGGGTCAGCTCCTGAATCCAAAAAATATACGCTGTTTACAATATCTGTCTTTCCGGATTCCATTTCTGCCAGCATCGCAAAAGACCAGGATGAAATGGGAAATATCCAGAATCGATTATCCAGTTTATGATAAGACTGGGTTCCTACTATCAATTTCCAGATTAATTGACTTCCCAATTCATCCTCATTTGCGTCCTTGTGAAGCAAATAATCGAGCAGAATAATATCATAAAAATCTTCATTTTGTCTTTTCAAATCTTTATTCGCAGTGCTCAGGTTTGCTGCAAATGCGATTTCAAACTCTGCTCGTTTCTCTTTATATATCTTATTCAGTGCTGCATCTACATAATACCCTTTAGAAAATTTAACAACCTTTTTCTTGTTTACTCCATTTTGCTTATTGAAATTGCCGTTTCCGCCTTTATCTATTCTACGCAATTCATTCTGACCAAAATCATCGACCACAAGGAAACGACGTTGATGATAAATTTTGGAACCAAATTCTTTAATAAACTTGTCATTATACTTTGTTTCGCTATGCCACCCCCCCAATTTTTTCCCGAGCGATTCTCCATGGCCGCCTCGATTTCCGGGATCGATATCTTCAATCCGTTGGGCTTCAAGCATGCGGATATGGTAATCCAGGACTTCGAGTGCAACCGTACGCTCGTATAGTTTTTCGTCAATCCATGTCTTATAATCGCATAATCTGTTGTAAAACCGGACAAGAAAAAGGGGGTCTTGAAGCCAGATGCAGCGATTCCAAATGGAACAGTCAAGGAAAAGCGCGCCTTTTCTTTCCTGTTCTGCTTCTGTAATCCTTT
Source organism: candidate division KSB1 bacterium (assembly GCA_034521575.1). Lineage (NCBI taxonomy): Bacteria > Pseudomonadati > Candidatus Zhuqueibacterota bacterium. The sequence continues at coordinate 484,102 of JAXHMJ010000001.1, read as the reverse complement.
GATTGGTCAAATAGAGAATTGGATGGCATGAATTTTTATAGGCTATATGAATGTTCTTTTTTTTATTTTTGCCAATTTCTTTTCTGTATCGTTTAAAAGAATATCGATAAAAGAGAGGATTGTTTATATCAGTAGTTAACTGCTTTAAAGTTTCTTTTTTATTTCTATTACTATCTTTAAAATTAATGTATGGGATATGCTGTATGATTATTTGAGTAGGTTTTAATTGATTTTTTTCATGAAACACCTTAATCAAGGTATCTCTATCATTACTATTTTTATTTAGTTTATGAACATCAAGATCTTTTATATCAAATAACCCAATAATTATTTCTAAAAAAGAACAAAACAAATCATCTTCCGATGCTATCCATATATCAATTTTTTCACTACTCGCCATTGAATTTCTCGATTATTTTTTTAATAATTTCTTGTTCAGAAGCTGGATATTGCAAGAATTTTCTTAATACATTTTTTCGTTTTGTATCAAGTTTTAAATATTTTGTCAAAAACTGATGGGCTGCGCTGCTGTCCATAATATCTTCTGAACAGCCAGAGAGAAAACGTGCTGTATTGGTGGCGTCGTTGTTCAATAACAATGACCAATTGAGTATATAGGCAAGCAGATCCGTAAAAACCCCGTTGAACTTTTTACGATACAGTTTCCGTTCCCGTTGTGTCATATCTTCAGGATTTTTCAGTAATACAGCTGTAAATTCCTCCCATAGTTGTTCATGACTCAATACATCCACTGATGGTCTATTGTTATGGATATCCTTTTCAAAAAAATGCACATCGCTCTGTGTAATATCCTGTCCCGGATTATCCTTGATCGCAGCGAATATCACATTTCTTAATTCCCGTATATTGCCTTCTGTCCAGTCATGATCTCTGATTTTACGGATGGCTTGGTTATAAAACGTGCCGTGCCAATCTGGAAACATACTGCGGCTCAGATGATGTACCAGGTCAGGGATATCCTCTTTATGCTCACGCAGCGGCGGTATATCAATGACGTTGGCACTGATACGGTTTAAAAAATCCTGCTTGAGTACGCCTGTTTCCTTTAGATAATACGGATCCCGATTGGTGGCCAGGATCGTCATGACATCAATATCTATGGATTGCATCCCGTCCGGAGCATGCCCCAAACGCCGGACTTTTTGCGATTCAATCGGCTCCATCAATTTATTCTGGACACTCGGATCCAGACAGGCCACTTCATCAATAAAAACAGTGCCGCCATTACAGCGCTCCCACATTCCCGCCTTTTCTTGTTTGGCATCTGTAAAAGCGCCCTTCCAGTGCCCGAACAAGGTGTCTTCCTGTAAATTAGCAGGACAGTTGGATGCATTGAAAATTTCAAACGGCGCTTGTTTTCGCTCAGATATCGTGTGAATATATTGAGCCAGGAGATTTTTGCCTGTTCCTGTTTCCCCATATAAAAGCATGGTCTTTCCTGCTGAAGCCGCACGCCTGGCCTGTCGCAGCATTTTCAAGACAGACAGAGACTTGCCGATAATCGTGCCCGATTCATCCTCAAGCAGACCGTGATGATACAAGACGTCTTGCAATCTTTTTCGCGCTTCATCAGGCGGAGTTCCGGCTCCGGGAATCCGTTGAATGAAATCAAGCGCGCCCGCCTTTCGGATCAGGGGGTTATTTTCTTCTTTCGGCGTGCTGGAGAGAATGACTATGGGTAAATCCTCTCCAAACTCTTTTTTCAAACGAGGAAGAATAACATCCCTGCCGAACATGGTGCGTTCCTGGGGATCACCGAAATGATTTAATTCTCCCTGAACAAATGCCAGATCAAGTAAAATAAGAGACCAACGATTTCCTTTTTTAAATGGCCATCCATTACTAATAAATTCAAGCACCTGACCCAAGTCATTTTCAATCTTTGATTCCGTATTATTCCATTTTTGCCCGGGACAGAAAATTGTTTCCGCAATCCCTAAATTTCGTTCTATTGCATTTGAATCTCCTGTTATATCAATCAGGCCGTAATTATAACAAAGATTTTTCCTGTCAGCTTTATAGGATTTAAAAATCCGTGGATCAACATATTCTTTAAATTGTTTGCCGAGACCACATCGGCCAAACTGATCGTCTATGATTAATATTTTGGGCAAAGTATTCATTATCTAATTTGTTGATTTTTTTACATGAGGAAGTTTTGATATCTCTGTACTAAGAGAATCTATTGTTTTTTGAACTTGAAGTAACATTTCATCAGTTCTTTTTGAATTTTCGGTATTTATAAATTCTTTGATGCTTAAAATTGCTTCTGTTAATAATTTATCCAACTTTTTGACACTTTCATCCAATTTTGTGGTACGCATATATATCTCATAAATGATTTCTTTATAAAAGTATTTTTCTTCTTGATTGAGACCGTTGAAAAGGCAAGAGTCAACAATATCCGTTGGAGGCAGGTATTCTATAGCATTTTTAATAAACTTTCGGTATTCATCTTCAAGTGAAAGCCAGGATTCCAAGCGATCAATTTCATCATATTTTTTTTGATACAAGAGACTTTGAACTTCATTTCTAAGCTGGTTACCTAATATATCATGATTTAGATAAGCACGTTTATTTTCCCATTCAAGGTTCTTTTTACTTTTCAACATGTTTTTCAATTATTGACGACCATTCTTGAACAAATTCGTTAATAGGATTGGGTAAATTATCAAGATCAATATTTTCTTCATCTAGGTTATTCAAAGCATCAAAAAGTTCTTCTTTATCTGCATTTTTGAATATTTTTTCCCAACTCTGGCTTTTTAATAATCCTTTTATCTCTAATTTTTTACTTTTTAATTTTAGGTAAATATTTTCATGATTTACAACAGGCACATGTGATAAAATAACCAGTTTTGATAAAATATCTACTAGATATTCCTCTGAAAATTTTCCCATTGTAAAATATTTTTCTGGATCAATAAATTTTTCTTTGCATTTCTCGATAAATTTTTGCAGATTTTTTTTTATTCCATCATCTTCTCTTGGAAAAATGATAGGTAAATAAAAAACATCATCTTTTTGATGATTAATTAAATCTTCTTTAATTCTACCATTTGGTTCCTCTATCGCTTTTTTGAACCTTTCTTGAAAAGTATCAGGGGAGTCACCAGAGTAAAATATCAAATGGCATGGAGAGCTAACAATTAAATTCATAAATATTTTATTTATCACTACAAAATCATTCCAATGGAGAAACAAAATATCATTTCGATCAATATTAGCTTTGGGCATCAATTCAATAACATCCAAACACTTAAATATTTCTTTTCTTTCAGTAGAATCATAGTAGTACATTTTCATTTTAATATTCCTGTTCTTTTCTATATGCTAATATAAAATAATCACTCATTTTTCCATCATCATTTATTTCAAATTTTATAGTTAATTCCTGGAAAGCTTGATCTTTATAATTAGAGTCCAAAATTTTTAAACACTTTTTGACGTTATTGTAATCCTGCCCCCGTCCCATTGCAGTATTATTAAATATTTTAACTAATTTAATTTTTAAAAAATATTCATCTTTGTTTTTCCCTAAAGTGATATTTTTTATACTATCGTTTTTAAAACCATTTTCAAGTAAATCTATTATTTTATCGGTCTTGTCATTAGCTAATTGAATAAAGGGATCCTTAAGTTTACATCCACCTGTCCACCAACTCTCATCTTTACGTGTTACATCTGGGAAATAATCATATTTAATTGATGTTTGTTTGTCCATCAATTTAATCTCAAGTACACCTTTTAATCTAAGCAATCTAAACCGAAAATCATTCCCCTTATTTTCTTGGCACTTGCAAAAAACACTTTTTAATAACTGAAAACACTCTTGACATTCTTTATTTGTCGAAAGGCTAGTGTTTTTGTTATTGATTATAAAATTTACTTTATTTTTTAACCACTTAAAGACATTTGTATTGACAATAGTATTAAGTAAAACATTTGATTCCAAATTACCAGCATTTGCTAAAATATCACAATGCGCCTTACAACACTCATCATGATTCCCCCCCGAAAAAAAATCCAACCTTTTAAAAAACTCACTAACAATATCATATTCATCCATTTTTCCCCTCTCCAGCCAAGATTCGACCAACTGGATAAATTCGTCATTTTCTGCATTTATTCTTTTGACTTTCTTGATCTCCACAGTTGGTAATGTAATGATCCATGATTTCCAAGGTTTTTCTCTGGCATATGCAAAATGCCGTTTAAAATCACTTATTGCATCATCTCGATTTTTTGTTCCCTCAGCATTAGCAAGTGCATTTATACTACTAAGCACAAAATTACCAACTATTTCATTATCTCTAAATAATTTGCCAATCTCAATATTTATTAAATTGTATACATCATTAAAAAATGCATAAAATACTGCTTCAGAAAGAAACTCTTTATTTAGTACATTATCAACTTGTAAAACAAGACCAAAAAGTGGTAATTGACCGAAATAAAAAGGAATAATAAAAAATGGAATTTCCTTATCAAGCTTATTTCCCTTTGAGCATTTTTTAAAAAATGGTTTTTCTATATTATCTCCAAAACATTTATCGACTTTATTTATTAGTTTTTCTTTCCATTCCGTGAGTGGTATTATATTTGATACGCTTACTTTATCAAGAAAAGTCATGAATAATCCATGCGCAGTTGGATATTTTTCCTGAGTATTATAAATAGAATCAACAAGCATCTGTTCATTAGGGATATCATCTTTACTTGCATCAATTGAAAAATATTTTGCAAATGTCAACCTTTTATCAAAAGGTAGAATTACTGCTTCACATTTCATCTTTGTTACTTCAAACAAAGCCTTGATATAGTCTTTTTCCATAATTTTTGAAATAATTTGCCCATAAATAAATTCATAATATTTATCATTTATAATTCTTCCAATATCTGATTCATAACAAAACAGAAATCCTTTCATAGGACCATATCCAAGATAATATATTTCATCGGTCACGATTGACAAATAATCTTTTTTTGAAATAACTTCTTTGTAATATTCAGGTTTTTTAAAATTTTGTTGAGTTTCAATAATTCTTGTTTCAGAACCTCCCTTATTTATCAATATGCCTCGATTGATAATACCTGTATTTTTCATTTCAGTGAACAAAGCTGTTATTTCTTCATTTTCAAAATTTTTAGGTTCGATTTTTATTTTTTCATCATTGTTGAGCTGATCAATTATTTCCCCGAAATTATGATAAAAATCAATATATACATATTTGGGTTTAAATTTATCAACATACTCTGCCAACCACTTTTCCTCAAAATGTGGTATTGAATGCCCCATACTAATCAATAAAGACGTTCCAATTATTGCACTAGAAAACTCAGGATTACTAAATATACCTTCAGCGGCCAAATTCAAAAATAATATTTTACCATTTGAATTAATACTTTTAATTTTCTTTTTTGCACTGTCAATCGCCTCTTGAGATGGATCGATACCAATATAGTTTTTCTGTTGGTGCTTTTCAAAGAGGTAAATTAGCAACTCGCCCTTACCACAACCCACATCCACAATTGTGTCAATTGATTCAAAAATTAAATTTTTTTGAAAAACTTTCTCGTATATTTCTTTAATACCCGACATTTGTTTATCATGAAAACCAGGAAAATAACCAGATTCATTTCGATATAACTTGTCATAAGCCTTTATGTTGTATTCTAATCTTTCCATTTCTTATCTTTTATTTTTTTTAAATGTTAATTTTATATAATTGCACCAAAGCATTTTTCAGCAAATCGGCTCTATCTTCTACTTGGATAGAATTGCACCCAATGTTTATTATTTTAACCGTATCTTTTGTGCAAAATATTTTACCAAATAAAATTGTCCCAGCATGAACAAATTCTTTACATGCCTTTGGATAAATATTAATTATTGTATCACACCCTGTCATCTTTTTTATTTGATACAACAATTCTGCAACCTCTTGCCTGCAATTTTCACGTTTGTTTGAACAATATATTTCTTCTCGTTGACCAATTGAATTAATAATATTACATGTTAGACCGGAATTATTTTTTACTATATTTGCACTTTCAGGCAATTGTTTATTTTTTACTAATTTTTTGATATGACGACCATATTCATTTCTCAAAGTCTGTTCGCTGAAAAAATCACCGGTCTCTAAATCATTATTATCCATTACTGGTTTTAGCAAGTTTAAAGATTGCTTGCTCTCCAGGTAATCATTATAAGAGTTCGGTAAGCTGGAAAATTTATCATAGAATCGCATACGATCAATATTTTTAGGTATATATTGCCAATCATTAGCCAATACTAGAACATGTTTATTCTGGGCATTTATTTTTTCAATTAAATCTAAACCAAATTTCCACGATAATAAAGGGAAATAACCAATTTCTTCTTTTACAATTTCATATCGTGGATTTTTTAATTCTTCTGCAATACCAGGTAATAGCAGATCTTCTGTATGATCATAATAGACAAGAAAATGTCCGGCTTGAATAGCAATTGATTGGCAGCTTGCTAAATTAGATTTGATGATGTCCAGAATATTTTTCTCATCATTTGCGAAATAGCTTTCTGTATGCAATAACTAACTCCTGTAATTTTCTTGATATATATCTTTAACAAATTTCATTACATTATAAAGTACGAAAATGCCGCATAATATTGAGATCAATGGGAAAATTATACTAAAAATAAAAATCATTTTGCACCTCCAGATAATGTTGTTTTTCTTGAACCAAGCATGTATCCTATAAAATAAGTCATACCGCCAATTAATAGTCCTGCTATTATCGCCGGAATGCCTTCAGGCTCGTTCCATACCGTTTGCCAGAGTATCGAAGTAATACCACCACCGAGCATTGATAACCAACCCGCAAGATGAACAGTCCGTTTTAAAAACAGTCCGAGTATTAAGGGTAATAAAAGTGCCGGTGCCCAAATAGAATAACAAATTAAAAGACCGTCTATAATTGACGGTGCATAGCGAGCCACAACGGTTGCAATGACAACTATTAATACGGTACCTGCTCGTCCTAAAAATAGTGAACTTTTCTCACTAGGCTGTTTCCTAAAGCCAATAATATCTCTTACAATAGATACCGAACCGGCATTAATTACAGAGTCCTGACTAGACATGACAATAGCAATCAAAGAAGCAAGTAGTAAGCCAAATGCTCCTGGTGGCATCAATATGCTACCTATAACCAGAAATACATCATCAGGTTTTGTCCCTTCAGGAACAAAACTATGCCCTATTATTCCTAATGTAATAACAATTGCTAACCAGATTACACCAAAAGCACCTGCAAAAGAAAATCCTTTTTTTGAATCAATCGTTGATTTTGAAGCGAGTGCACGATTTGCATAAGGGGGGATAAGTGTTTCACCCAGAAGAAAGGATATTACAATGGCAATAATTTGGAGAATAGTGAAACTCTTAAAACTATTAGCTGTTAATTCTTTAGCATTTGTCATCACAACATCAGCTGATTCCGGCATTTTTATGAAGGCAAGAATCAACATGACAGGTATGATTATACTGAATAATCCAAACTGCAAAGCATCCGTAGCAATAGATGCACGAATTCCTCCGGTCATCGTATATAAACCTGTCATAAAAGTTATTATAACGATACATAACATTAAATCCCAACCAGTAATAGCCTGTAACATCGAACCACCAATTTTAGCCATAATACCACTAAATCCAATACATAATCCTACAGATACTATTCCAGCTAATAAATGTGCAAATTTGCCATAACATTTTTCCATTACATCACCAAGCGTATAGCAATCCCTGAACTTTTCAGTGAGTCTTGGTGCTATAAAAAGTCCAACGATTATGGTTTGCAACACATATGCAAATGTAAAAAAATAGAAAGCATAACCTGCACTATACCCTTTACTTGTCATACCAACAGCGAATCCTGGGCCAACATAGGTAGCCGCTATACTGGCAAATATCATTGCAGCCGGTACAGAATGCTTAGCTATAGAAAATTCAGAAAAAGATTTCGTTCGTCTTGTAAAGTAGGCGAAAATTCCTAGAACTGAAAAATATAAAATTATACCAATAATATCAATAGTACCAAGAGTCATTTTACACACCTTTTGTTAATTATACACATTTATACTATTTCTTTCAGTCTCTATCATTATTTCGAGCGCTTGTTCAATATCAGATACGTTTGTTAACCTGCTTGTACTAATTCTTAATGATCTGTTCACCTCACTTTCTTCAAGTCCCATTGCGGCCAACACATGCGACGGCTCTCCGCCCGTTGTACAGGCGGCTCCGGTGGAAACATAAACACCTTTATGACTCAAAGCTTCAACCAGCATCGCGGCATCCTTATAGGGGACCTGCAGGTTCAACGTATTACAGATGCGTTGCTGCGGGTCTCCATTTACCACAGACCCTTTTATGTCATTTAACAATTTATTCTGTAACCGATCGCGCAAGGTTTTCATGTGCTGCATATCTTTATCAATATTATTATGAACCTCTTTGGCTGCAACACCCATTGCAACAATACCCGGTACATTCTCTGTGCCGCCGCGGCGTTTAGATTCCTGATGTCCGGATAAAAATGGATTGATGTGCGCCTTCCTGTTAACATACAGTGCGCCCGTTCCTTTGAGACCATGAAACTTGTGAGCCGAGAGACTCAAATAATCACATTGTATTTTTTTTATATCAACAGGCAGTTTACCGGCCGCCTGAACAGCATCAATATGAAGAACAGCATTATATTTTTTCGCCAAATTTGATATTTCTTCAACCGGAAAAATAACACCGGTTTCATTATTGGCATACATGATGGACACAAACGCGTTGGGATTTTCTTTTAAACGTTCTTCCAATGCTTCCATACTGATTTGGCCTTTATAATCAACAGGCACATAATCAATCGAGTATCCATGATTTTTATATTCGGCCGCTGTTTCCATCACTGCTGTATGTTCCACAGATGAAACAATAACAGATCGTCTCTGTTTATCATGTCTCTGGAGTGCGCTTTTAAAACTTGTGACAATGCTCTCCGTACCGCCGGAAGTGAAAACAATCTCATGCGGTTCAGCCTTGATCATATCAGCAACATGCGCCCTTGCTTCTTCAATGAGCTTTCTGGCTTTAATACCTGCTGCATGAGGGCTGGATGGATTGCCAAAAACCTTGAATGTGTTGATAACAGCTTCCTTTACTGTAGGCAGTGGTTCGGTGGTCGCATTGTTATCAAGATAAATATCCGACATCTTTTATCCTATTCTTAATATTGCTTGAGTAACAAGCAATATTGATGCCATGAAAAAAGGATCGCAACAAATAATCGACTTAATTATTTATAATCAGTAGTTTGCATACATTCCTTAATTCATCTATTTTGTCATGAAATACCAGGATACGGCAATAAAAAGAGAACTTTGAGTGTCATATTTAACACCTGGAGTGTAATTTAAAAGACCTGTGATGTATATGGTGTTATCCAGACACATCCAACATCTTGCCGGCCTCTTCAAGCGCTATATGCCCATAGGACTGATTTCTCAACCGGCTGTCATGAAATCCGGCCTGGATGACTTTTTTATTGAAATAATCTTGTACACGGTGAACCGCGGGAAGATAATCAGAATCATCACTCATCAGAATACAGACATCATAATGATCGAGAAACGCCCCCATCAACATCTGGCATATTATTTCAGCATCAACACCTTTTTCCTCTCCGAGCTGTACCTGTCCATCTTTCTGTTTTGGCGGCTTGCGGTGTCCGTATTTAAAAATATACCCCTGCTCCCGATCCAATGATTTGAAAAATTTTCGCAGTTGCATTTCTTTGTTCGTCAATCTGTGTTCTCCCACTCCGACACACACATAAGTGCCGCAATGAACAACACGCTCAAATTCCGGATTGCAAAATGCTTCCGCATATAACTTGATCAAGTTGCTGTTCAGCGTATCCCACACATCAATGTCTTTGCGTTTAACATGATGTGCGCTCCCGTAAGAGATGGTAAAATTGTCATAGTCGATAAAAATGCAGAGACGAGTGAGGTTGAGCATGATGCGGTGCCTCCGGTTTTGGGTAGAGTTTTATTTTATCATTCATACAAGAATCTGTGACTCTTTTTCTTGAGATCAAGCTTTATAGAAAAATAGTACTTTTCACAAAATTAAAAAACAACTCGTTAATTACTCAACCTAAAAAACGCTGGATGTCAGTCTGTCTCGGATATTTTACAGACCGAGTGAACATTCCCATACCTAAAGATATTCATTTAGATGAATAAATTCAAATCATTTTAAAATCGAATATACCTTAACTCATATCATCAGATGATAATCACAATCAGTAAACCTGAGCACATTCAATATCGTATTCAAATTTAACAGTATCTTATATAAAAAGTCATGACCCAACAATGCAAAATCGTTTTGCAAAATCCTTGCGTTTCAATTTTAAAATAATTATTATAAGAAAAAGTGCTTGCTAAAATGACCAGCTGATTTTTACATGTCATTTGGGGTAAAATCGAAAACTCTCATTGACGGGGTTCAGGATGGATGTATTTGGTTTTCGCCATGATTTGATCACGGATTATAAAGAATACGTAAATAGTTTTCTCCAAATTCAGGATACTCAGATCAATGAGTATGTGAGCCGAAAGCTACAGCAAGGGAGTCTGTGGCCTGAACCCTTGATTCAACTCAATCCCTCATTCGAATCCGGTGAATGGGTGGATGAACTGGTTGATCAGAATGTATTGCATCCGGAATGCAGACGAATATTCAGAAAAAAATCTGATGCACAAGATAAAGGCAAACCATTACATCTTCATCTTCATCAAGCCCAGGCTATAAAAACAGCACAGTCTAATGATTCTTATGTATTAACCACTGGAACAGGTTCCGGCAAGAGTCTCGCTTATATCATCCCCATTGTTGACAGTATCGTCAGACAGGGATCGGGTAAAGGTATTAAAGCTATTATAGTTTACCCGATGAATGCATTGGCCAATAGTCAATTTGGGGAATTGGAAAAGTTCATCCAATGGGGATATTCTAAAAATAATTATCCGGTCAAGTTTGCAAAGTATACGGGACAAGAGTCAGATGAAACCAGAAGGGAAATCATAAAAAATCCGCCGGACATTTTACTGACAAATTATGTCATGCTGGAACTCATTCTGACCCGATTGGACGAAAGAAAACTAATTGAAGCAGCATCCGGTTTGAATTATTTGGTATTGGATACTGGCTGCACACATATCGCGGACGGCAAGGTGCGGATGTTTCGTTTCTGGTGCGGAGGGTTCGAGAGGCTTTTGCAGCTTATCACTTACAGTGTATAGGCACCTCTGCAACACTGGCGGGAAAAGGAGACTTTGGTGAACAGCAGAAAAATATAGCCGAGGTTGCATCTCAAATTTTTGGAACAACGGTCAAGCCGTCAAATGTAATCGGCGAAACGGTAAAAAGAGTAACACCAGATATTAAGATCAACGATCCCAATTTGATAGAGTCATTAAAAAAACAGCTTTTACAACCCGATTATAAGCTTTCCCCAAAATTCGAGTCATTTATTAAAGAGCCATTATCCATCTGGATTGAATCAACGTTTGGCGTTACAAAAGATAAAAGTGGACGACTAATTCGAACGACACCTAAAAGTATTGGCGGAGAAAATGGAGCTGCCGGAGAATTGAGCAAAGCTGCAGGTATTTCCGAAAAAAAATGTGCCAAAGCAATCAAAGATGCATTAATGACCGGTTATCGTTGCTGAACCCAACCCGGAAAATGGATTTCCACCTTTTGCATTCCGCCTGCACCAGTTTATCAGCCGCGGTGATGCGGTGTATGTATCACTGGATCATGAGAACCGGTATATCACCATCAACAAACAACAGTTCGTCCCCGGAGACCGGAACCGTATTTTACTCCCTGTTGCATTTTGTCGTGAATGCGGGCAAGAATATTACATGATAAGAAAACAACAGGATGATCAAGGGATACGCATTATTGCAAGAGAATTAAACGATCAACAAACTGATGATGATGAAATCGGTTTTCTATTTTATAACAAAAATAATACCTGGCCGCAGGATCCGGACGACGTTGTCAAAAGACTTCCAGATGACTGGATCGAAGAAAGAAATGAACAACAGGTTATTAAAAAGAATCGTAAAAAATATCTGCCCCATTCGATAACTATATCTCCAAATGGATATATTCATCAAAAAGGCAATAAATTTCAGTTTATTCAGGCACCATTCAAATTTTGCCTGAATTGTGGTGTTTCCTATGGCATACGGCAGCGAAGTGATTTTGCAAAATTATCAACATTGTCTTCAGAGGGCAGAAGTACGGCAACGACCATATTGAGCCTTTCTTCCATACGCTATTTACAAAACGATTCCAATTTGGAACCGACAGCCCGTAAACTGTTAAGCTTTACTGATAACCGGCAGGATGCATCATTGCAAGCCGGTCATTTCAATGATTTTATCGAAATCGGTGTACTGAGATCCGGACTCTATCAAGCTATAGTAAACAAAGGTGATCAAGGGCTTAACCATGATGAACTGACTATAGCGGTTTACAATGCTCTGAACTTTGCATTCGAATATTATGCCAGTAAACCCGGGGCTCAGTATCTTGAAAAGACAAATACGGAAAAAGCATTTCGCAATGTATTGGGGTATCGTCTATACAGGGATTTAAAGCGCGGATGGCGAATCACCTCTCCCAACCTGGAACAATGCGGATTGATTAAAATTGAATACAGTTCCTTGAGTGAAATCAGTAAAGACCAGAACCTATGGAATGGATGCAATGAAAATATCGTCCATGCCTCTCCTGAAACAAGACACAAAATTCTAAAAGTCCTGCTCGACTTTATGCGCCGGGAATTGGCTATTCAAGTTGATTACCTGGATAGTGAATTCCAGGAACGCTTACAGCAACAAAGCAGCCAACACCTTGTGGCGCCATGGGCCATTGATGAAAATGAAAGAATGATTCATGCCTCTGTGCTTTATCCACGATCAAGAAAGGAACGTGATTATTCAGGTAATATCTTTTTATCTGCCAGAGGCGGATTTGGAATGTATCTCAGGCGCTCTACCACGTTTCCGGATTCTAAAGACCTTTTATATTTAGAGGATACTCAAACGATCATCATTCAAATACTTGACAAGATATCTGAAACAGGTATCATTGCCAAAGTGGATGAACCAGCAGATGAAAATTCGGTAGCAGGTTATCAATTATCAGCTGCTTCTATCATCTGGAAACCCGGTGACGGGACACAAGCTTTCCATGATCCCATCCGTGTTCCCAATCAGCCGGAACAAGGCAGCCGTACGAATCCGTATTTTCTTGAATACTATCGTAAATACGCAAAAAGCACGCACACATTGGAAGCCAGAGAACATACTGCACAAGTTCCGTATGACGATCGGGAACATAGAGAACAAAAGTTCAGAAAAGCAGAATTGCCCATTCTATTTTGCTCACCAACCATGGAACTGGGAGTTGACATTGCCGAATTGAATGTTGTAAACTTGCGTAATGTCCCTCCAACCCCCGCCAATTATGCACAACGCAGCGGAAGAGCCGGACGAAGTGGACAACCCGCCATGGTATTTACTTATTGTACCACGGGCAGCCCGCATGATCAGTATTTCTTTAAACGTCCGGGCTTGATGGTTTCAGGAAATGTCACTCCACCAAGAATGGACCTGGCCAATGAGGATCTGATCAAAGCGCATATTCACGCTATATGGTTGGCAGAAACCGGTACGAGTTTAGGAAAATCATTAAAAGACATTCTCGATTTGAGCGGAGAAGAACCTTCTCTGGAATTAACTCAATATTTCCGGGATAGTATTGAATCAAAAGAGGCAATAATCAGGACAAAAAATCAGGCTGAACAAATATTACAGAACGTCCAAAATGAATTGAAAAAAACCGATTGGTACCATGATGCCTGGTTAGAAAGTGTTCTCAATAATGTGGTAGCAAGCTTTGACAGAGCCTGTGACCGTTGGCGAAATTTGTACTGGTCCGCCCTGGCCCAGGCAAAAGTGCAAAGCCAGATCATTCTGGATGCGACAAAGACGCAAAAAGAAAAATCCCGAGCGGAAAGACAAAGACATGAAGCGGAAGCACAATTGAAACTATTGACCGAAGTTGGCAATGTGGTTCAATCCGACTTTTACAGTTATCGTTATTTTGCCAGTGAAGGTTTCTTGCCCGGATACAATTTTCCCAGGCTGCCTTTATCAGCCTATATACCCGGCCGACGCACCAAGCAAAAGGATGAATTTTTGTCACGTCCCCGTTTTCTTGCCATTTCAGAGTTTGGTCCCCGCTCATTTATTTATCACGAAGGCTCTCAATATGTCATTCATAAAGTCATATTACCTGTTCATGATGAAACGTTGAACACAGGCACAGCAAAGATCTGTTGCGAATGCGGATATCTTCATCCTGTATCCGATGGTGTTGGTGTTGATTTATGCGAGCTTTGCGGCAGTCCACTGGATAATCCGATGAACAGACTTTTTCGACTTCAGAATGTCTCTACAAAACGCAGAGACCGGATCACCTCTGACGAAGAAGAACGAATGCGATTGGGATATGATCTGTTGACTGGAGTTCGATTTAATGGCAATAATCCACATCTTTATGGATGGATTGAATCAGAAAATACCAGAACCGCTACATTAAGATATGGCCACACGGCCACCATCTGGCGGATCAACCTTGGCTGGAAACGGCGTAAAATCAGATCACAGCTTGGATTTATGCTGGATACAGAACAGGGCTTGTGGGAGCGAAATGAAACCACATCAACTGACGATGATGATGTATTTTCCAGAAGAATTGAACGGGTAATTCCCTTTGTTGAGGACAGAAGGAATTCACTCATCATAGAACCGACACAGCAACTGGATATGGGGCAAATGGCTTCTTTGCAATCCGCCTTGAAAGCTGCAATTCAAATTGAATTCCAACTGGAGGACCAGGAGCTGGCGGTAGAGCCTTTGCCGGATTATAATAGCAGAAAAAGTATTTTAATTTATGAATCCGCCGAAGGTGGCGCCGGTGTATTGCGGCGATTGCTGTTTGCACCGCAAGAATTTAAAGCAGTGGCACGGCGAGCGCTTGAGTTATGTCATTTTGATCCTGCAACCGGTGAGGATTTAAAACGTGCTCCTTTTGCAGATGAAGATTGTGAAGCGGCCTGCTACAACTGTTTGATGAATTACGGCAACCAACCTGATCATGAACATCTGGACCGTCACAAAATTAAAAATATCCTTTTACAATATGCCAACTCTACCGTGCATTTGTCACCGGTTAACCAAACCCGTGAGCAACATTTCAAAAATTTACTAAAGTTATGTGATTCCGAGTTGGAAAAAAACTGGTTGCGGATATTGGAAAAAAACGAAATGAGATTACCTTCAGAAGCACAGCCTCTCATTCATACCTGTGAAACAAGACCTGATTTTTTATATAAAGAAAATCAGGTGGCGGTTTATATCGATGGTCCTTATCATGATTATCCCGAACGACAACAACGGGACCATGAAAAGACAGAATGCATGGAAGATTATGGATACACAGTCATCCGCTTTGGTCATCAGCAGGAGTGGTTAAAACAAATCGAAAGATACCCCAATATATTCGGGAGTCACGAATGAGTTTTGCAGTCGGTACGCTGGTCAATGTACGTGGACGGGAATGGGTGGTTCTACCCGGCACAAAAGAAGAGTTGGTGTTGGTGCGCCCCCTTGGAGGTACGGATGATGAATCGACGGGGATATTGCCTTCATTGGAAAAAATAACACATGCCCAGCTGGAGCTGCCTGATCCTGCCGAAATCGGAGACTATCGCTCCTGCAAATTGCTGAGGGAAGCCCTGAGAATAGGATTTCGTTCGAGCGCGGGACCATTCCGCTCCTTTGGTAAACTGGCGGTTGAACCCAGACCATACCAGATTGTGCCGCTTTTGATGGCGCTTAAACTGGACCCCGTTCGTTTGCTTATCGCGGATGATGTGGGTATCGGAAAAACTATCGAAGCAGCGATGGTTGCCAGAGAACTGCTTGACCGCGGTGAGATTAAACGTATTGCTGTTTTGTGTCCACCCCAATTGGCTGAACAATGGCAAAACGAGTTGCGCGACAAATTTAATATCGATGCAGAACTGGTGTTAACCAACACAGCGGGACGTCTGGAACGACATTGTTCTCTTGGCGAATCCCTTTTTGCCCATTATCCCTATGTGGTGGTGTCAACTGACTTTATCAAATCTGACCGGCGGCGTGACGAATTTTTACGCACTTGTCCGGAATTTGTCATTGTGGATGAGGCTCATTCATGCGCCTATTCCAGTGCATCCAACAAAGGACAACACCAACGGCATCAGTTGGTGTCCGGTCTGTCAGAGAATTCCAACCGGCATATGGTATTTGTCACAGCGACACCGCACAGCGGCAAGGAGGACACGTTCCGTTCCCTTTTATCATTTTTAAATGCCAAATTTTCTGATTTGCCGGATGATCTGACCGGCAAAGAAAATGAACATCACCGCCGTGAACTGGCACAGTATTTTATCCAGCGCCAACGTGGAAACATTAAACAATATCTGGGAGAAAACACCCGATTCCCGGAGCGGGAATTAATAGATCCCGACCCCACTTATACCTTATCCCAGGCTTATCGAAGTTTTTTTTATAAAGTGCTGGCCTATGCCAGAGAAACCGTCAGCGATCCTTCAGGCATGAATTTCCACCAACGGGTTCGCTGGTGGTCTGTGCTCGCCCTGCTGCGCTCACTGGCATCGAGTCCGGCAGCTGCTGCCGCCACATTGCGCAACCGCGCCGCCAGCGCAGACAGCGAAACGACAGAAGAAGCTGATGACCTGGGAAAAAGAACCGTATTAGACCTGGTGAATCATGATACCAGCGAAGTCATGGATGTGGTGCCGGGCAGCGATATCGGTGAGCTTGCCGCTGATGAACACAAAAACCGCAAACGCCTGCTTGCTCTGGCAAAGGAAGCCGAAACTCTGTTAGGAGAAAATGACTACAAGCTTTCAGGCGCCATTGATATCATTAAAAAAATGCTGGGTGACGGTTTTAACCCGATTATTTTTTGCCGATTCATCCCCACAGTGGAATATCTGGCCGACGAATTACGTAAAGCCTTGCCCTCTTCTGTTGAAATCGCTGCCATTACCGGTAATATCCCACCATCAGAACGTGAGAGTCGCATCCAGGAATTGGAGAAAAAAAATAAAAAGCGTGTGCTTGTCAGCACAGACGCATTAAGCGAGGGAATCAACCTGCAAATGTATTTTAACGCTGTTCTGCACTATGACTTGTCGTGGAACCCAACCCGTCACGAACAACGCGAAGGCCGGGTTGACCGTTTCGGACAGCCGTGTGATACAGTACGGATCGCCACCTATTACGGTGTCGACAACCAGATAGACGGTATTGTGCTGGACGTCCTGATTCGAAAACACCAGAATATTCGTAATTCATTGGGCATCTCCATTCCGGTGCCGGCAAATTCGGATCAGGTGATCGAAGCCATCTTTGAAGGCCTTTTGCTGCGATCCAAACCCGAAAAATCCGACCAACTGTTGTTGCCGGGTTTTGAAGAATTTATGAAACCCCACAAGGATGAGTTGTATAGACAATATGACGATTTGTTCAATCGGGAAAAAATTTCACGTTCACTTTTTGCCCAGCAAACCCTCAAAGTTGACCAGGTGATGCGGGAATTACAGCAGGCCCGAGATTCGATCGGCAGCAAAGACGATATCACACGATTCGTCGAGACCGGTTTTAAAGCGCTGGGTGGTTTTGTAGAAAAAAATGGTCATTATAGCTTTGATGTCTCTGAAACCCCGCAAGCACTTCGAGATGTCATCGGAGTACAACAAAAATTCAAGGCACAATTCGATCAACCGGTCAAAGAAGGTGTGACTTATTTAAATCGAACTCATCCTATAGTAGAGGGACTGGCCACATACTTGTTTGATACCGCAATTGAAGCTGATGAGAACAGTATCGCCAAACGCTGCGGGGTTATTCGAACGCGTCAAGTGGAACGCCGGACCACTCTGTTTTTAACCCGTTTTCGTTTTCATATTCTTAATAAATCTACCAAAGAAGAAACAGTGTTGTTAGCAGAAGACGCCTCTATCCTGGCATTTCGCGGTTCACCCGGCAACGCAGAGTGGATTGAGGATGATCATATAGATCAGCTTTTAGAGTTGCAGCCGGACGCCAACACGCTGCCGGACCAGGCCTCAAATCATCTGCAGCAGGTTATTCAAGAATATGAAAATCTGAAACCGCACCTGGAACAGGCTGCCAGCGAACATAGCAAACAACTGCTGCAGTCCCACATCCGTGTGAGGAGCGCTGCTCATTTAAAAGGAGTCAAAACCTATATAGAACCGGTATTACCCGTTGATGTATTGGGGATTTATATCTATTTACCCATAAACTAGGCAATAGTCATGCAAACGCGCGCCAAAGACGTATTCACCACCATCCATGTTGAAGGGGCTATTCTGCCGCCGGACTTGCTGCAACGTATCTCCCAGGGTGATAATGAACTGGACGGATTAACACCGCAATCTTTCCACCTGCTGGAAAATGAAAAAATCACAGAGGCAATAAGCCGGTCATGGAACCGCATGCTGGGCGCGTGGACAGCTTTCCAGGATCATTTAAATAAACTGTCAGAAACCGATATTGCGACTTCAACAACCCGTGAAAAGTGGTTACTGCATCTGTTTCGGGAATTGGGATACGGGCGATTGACAACCGCCAAAGCAATCGAAATCGAAGGTAAATCATATCCCGTTTCTCATATGTGGCAGAACACGCCTATACATCTGGTCGGTTATCGTATAGATTTAGACAAACGCACCGCCAGAGTGTCCGGCGCGGCGCGCAGCAGTCCACACAGCATGGTACAGGAATTTCTCAACCGTTCCGATGATCACCTTTGGGCGTTTGTCTCTAACGGCAAAACATTGCGTATCCTGCGCGATAATGTCAGCCTGACCCGACAGGCGCATGTTGAATTTGATTTGCAGGCCATGATGGATGGTGAGGTCTACTCAGATTTTGTATTGTTATGGCTGCTATGCCACCAGTCGCGCGTAGAAGCTGAAAAACCGGAAAACTGCTGGCTGGAACGCTGGTCAAAGGCGGCCCAGGAACAAGGCACACGCGCTTTGGATCAATTGCGCAAGGGCGTGGAAGATGCCATCACTGCGCTGGGGAAAGGCTTTTTATCACATAAATCTAATCAATTGTTAAAAGAAAAGCTGCGCAAGGGTGAT
This sequence comes from candidate division KSB1 bacterium, assembly GCA_034521575.1. Lineage (NCBI taxonomy): Bacteria > Pseudomonadati > Candidatus Zhuqueibacterota bacterium. The sequence continues at coordinate 464,707 of JAXHMJ010000001.1, read as the reverse complement.
CTGGACAAGCAGGATTATTACCGTCAATTGCTGCGTCTTGTTTATCGGCTGATCTTTATGTTCGTAGCCGAAGATCGGGACGCCCTGCTGGTGCCAGAGGCTCCGCAAATGCACAAAACGCGATATTTAGAATATTATTCCACAAAGCGCATCCGACAGCTTGCGCTCAAGCGCCGCGGCAGCAAACATGCTGATTTGTACCAGGGATTCAAAGTGGTTACCCGTTTGCTCGGTGAACAGGGATGTCCGGAGCTGGCCCTTCCGGCCCTGGGAAGTTTTCTTTTTTCCGAACGCTCCATAGAGGACATTATAGAGTGTGACATTGTCAACCGCGATTTCTTGGATGCCATCCGCTCGCTGGCAGTGATTGTCGACAGCCGCACACGCCGTCAGGTCGATTATAAAAACCTGGGATCTGAAGAACTGGGCAGCGTGTACGAATCTTTGCTCGAACTGCATCCTGAACTGGATGTCAATAGCGGCCATTTTGAACTCAAAATGGCCGGAGGCAATGAACGCAAGTCCACCGGCAGTTATTATACACCTTCGAGTCTAATCCAGGTTTTGCTTGACTCGGCGCTCGATCCGGTGCTGAATGAAGCAGTAGCAAAAAAGAACCCCAAACAGGCAATATTGGATTTGAAAATATGCGACCCGGCCTGCGGCAGCGGTCATTTTTTGATTGCAGCCGCACACCGCATGGCACAACGTCTGGCAACTGTAGAAACGGGGGACGAAGCTCCGGCGCCGGATGCCGTACGCCATGCTTTGCGCCAGATTGTGGGCCATTGTTTATACGGTGTCGATATCAATGAAATGGCTGTGGAACTGTGCAAAGTCGGACTGTGGATGGAAGCATTGGAACCGGGAAAACCCCTGTCTTTTCTCGATCACCACATCCTTTGCGGCAACAGCCTGCTGGGCACTACGTCCGCCCTGCTGAAAAAGGGCATCCCGGATGAAGCGTTCAAGCCTATTGAGGGTGATGACAGAAAACTATGCTCCCAATATAAAAAACAAAACAAACGAGAACGCCAGACCCAACAATCCGATTTGTTTTACGATCTGTCTTTGCCCTGGAACCGACTGGGAGATTTCTCCACCGCCATGACAGAGGTGAACGAATTTTCCGACGAGTCAATTGTAGATATTCACGCCAAGCAACGAAAATACCACAAAGCCGTGCATTCTTCCGGATACCGGTTTGGTCATTTGCTGGCTGACCTCTGGTGCGCGGCCTTTGTATGGAAAAAAGATGGAGAACTCCCCTACCCGATTACCGAAGATGTGTTCCGGCAGGTGCAAAAGAATCCGCATCACATACCCCCCTGGATGTATGCACAAGTACAGCGCCTGAAACAGCAGTATCAGTTTTTTCACTGGCATTTAAGCTTTTCGGATGTATTTCGAGTACCGGCGAAGAATGAACAGCCTGATAATGAGCACACCGGATGGTGCGGTGGTTTTGATGTGGTGCTGGGAAATCCGCCCTGGGACCGCATCAAACTGCAGGAAAAAGAATGGTTTGCCGAACGCCACCCGGATGTTGCCCGGGCGCCCAATGCCGCCAAACGTCGAGCCATGATTGCGCAATTGAAGAACAATGATCCGGCATTGTATCAAGATTTTATGAAAGCAAAAAGAGCAGCCGAAGGCGCCAGCCATTTTATCAGAAACACGGGCCTCTATCCATTGACCGGCAGAGGTGATATCAACACCTATACAATCTTTGCCGAATTAAAGCGCCATATAATCAATTTAAACGGGCAGGTAGGATGTATCATTCCTTCAGGCATTGCTACTGATGATACTACAAAATTCTTTTTTCAACACCTAATGGAGGGAAAAAACCTGTTAAAGTTATATGATTTTGAAAATAAAAAAGGAATATTTCAAGGAGTTCATAGAAGTTATAAGTTTTGCCTGCTTACCCTGACCGGATCAAATCGACCAGCCGAGACCGGTTCGGATTTTGTTTTTTTTGCACTTGATACTGCTGATTTGAATAATGAGGATCGACACTTTAGTCTATCAGATGATGAAATTAAGCTCATTAATCCCAACACACGCACTTGTCCCATTTTTCGTAGCAAACACGATGCAGAAATAACAAAAAATGTTTATCATCGTATACCAGTATTAATAAAAGAAAGTAATTCTGAGCGCGGTAATCCATTGGGGCTTAGGTTTTTCACTGTTTTTCATATGACAAATGATTCCCATTATTTTAAAACTAGAGAAAATCTTGAAAGTGATGGCTGGAAATTAAATGGTAACTTTTTTAGGAAAGGGGACAAAAAGTATTTACCATTATATGAAGCAAAAATGGTCTGGCATTTTGATCATCGTTTTGGTTCCTATGAAAATGTACCTCCGGATAGCACTAGTACTCAATTGCCGGAGACAAAAGAAAAAGACCATATTAATCCATATTATACTGTATTGCCACGATACTGGGTGTTTGAAAATGTTGTTAATGAAAACCTTTTAAATAATTGGAAATTGAATTGGATAATTGGTTTTCGTGATATTACAAATACCACAAATGAAAGAACGATGATTTCATCAGTCATACCATTTTCAGGAGTAAGCAACAAATTCCCACTGATGATAATGAATAATCAGTCAATTAAAGTTTATATTTTACTGATTTTTAATTTAAGTAGTTTTGTCTTTGATTATATTGTGAGACAAAAAATGGGCGGTACTAGCCTAAATTATTATTTAGTAAAACAGTTACCAGTTTTAAATCCAATTGATATTAGAAAACCTATACTGAATAACATTGTTGAAAAAGCGTTAGAATTATTTTACACATCGTGGGACTTGAAAGCTTTTGCAGAAGATTGTGGATATAGTGGCACTCCCTTTAAATGGAATGAAGAACGCCGTTTTCTCATTCGCTGCGAACTGGACGCTGCCTATTTTCATTTATATGAAATCGAACGCAATGATGTGGATTACATCATGGACACGTTCCCCATCGTCAAGCGCAAAGACGAACAGAAATACGGCGAGTACCGTACCAAACGTGTCATCCTGGAAATCTACGATGAAATGGCCGAGTCTATGCGCACGGGGAAACCGTATCAAACCCAGCTGGACCCGCCGCCTGCTGATCCGAGGGTGGCGCATGAGGAATAAACTCTGATATTAAAAACTATATTTCGGAAAAAGAGAGGAACGGATGATTGATATGATGAGATTTGAGCATTTATCCAGCGAAAAAGCAAACGAATTGATAAGCGCAGCAAAAGAAAGGGTCATTTATATTGCTCCAAGTCTAAAAAAGCCCGTCGCCAACGGTTTGGTCGCGGCTGTTCAAAATCTGTCTCCTGCTCAGGTACTTGTAATCGTTGATAACAATGAACATGTCTATCGTATGGGATACGGAGACATTGAAGCAATGAACAGGGTCTTTCAATCTCCAATCACCGTTCAACACAAATCAGGTCTTCGTGTGGGATTACTGGTGGTTGATAACAGGGCCTGGAGTTTTACGCCAACAGCGCTCTATATTGAACAGGAAACGCAATCCGACCAAACACCGAATGCTATTCGTATTGACCGTATTTTCGATTTGAAGAAAAAGCTGGATGGTGTGCTCCCTGATCCCTTTGATTCCACTGTACTTCCGGTGGGTGCAACCGATTCAGATGCAAAAAACGAACTCGCTTCCATCGCCGATCATATCAATGCATCACCCGTGCAGGAACAGGACCTCAAGAACGTTCAACAAAGCCTTGAACAAGCGCCACCCCTGCCCTTTAATGTTTGCAGGCAGGTACAGGTTTTTCAACCTTATATACAATATGTGCAAATATCTCTGACAGGCTGTGCCATTAACAGAAAACGGATTAATATTCCTGGAAAAATTCAAAATATCGGCAGTTCAAGTCTCTTACAAGAACGCCTGAATACCACAGTTGATCTCATTGATAAAAACAGCAAATTGTCATCAAAGTCCATTGAAGAATCATTAAAGAACATTCGTGATACCTACACCCAATCTCTGGGTGACCCCTGGGGACGAGTTGTATTACGGTCCAAAAAGCATTTACTCGAAGAAAAGTTATCAGAACTGGAACAAAAAATAAAAGAATTTAAAGGCCGGGTCCGCAATGAACTTGAAACCGAATTAAAGAGGTCCTTTGACGAGATCATCAATTATTATGCACCTATCATCATGAATGATCCTCCGGCTGCTTTTAAAGTACAAATCATTCAAGAAATAAACTTAGAGACTGCAAAAAAATATGTTTCGACAGTACTCGAAAAAACATTTCCAAAAGCAGATTCACTCATATCTGATATGAAACTGCAAGTCCAATACAGAGATGTGACTTATGAAACCCTGAATCAAAATAAATTTGCAAAAGCGCTGCAAAAAGCATATCCGATTATCAATTGGGAGAAACCATTCAATGAATTTCAGGCATTGCCGCAAACAACCCAACAAGCAAGTTTTCTGGACAAAACGGACAAATCCTAAATGAACTATGACGGCAAACACAACATCTCGCTTCCCGGCTGGGTTGAAAATCCATATAAAATTACCGGAGGTTTGGATTTACTCGGCTTGCGAAAATCCAGTGCAGGCGATTGGTAATCACTATTTAAACGGAATTACCACAATCAGCCCGCAAATCCGATATTTATCGCTTCGGGCCTGGATCCTCAAAAAGTATATCGATTTAAAATTAAAAGCATCTTTGAGATCCATGCAGGAATTTGCAGCCAGGATTGAAGCCGCGCTTGTGATGGGGACTATACTGAACAACAATAATACTATGCAATTAGTAGGCTCTGAAAAAGCACACCAATTGCTTAAAGACTCAAATGGTACGGTATCCCTGGAAAAATTAGTCAATCAAATCGCGTTCAGCCTTTATGCAAGTCCTGCTGAGCAATTAAAAATCGGCATCACTGATCCTGAAAGCGGTCTTCCCGGTCTGTCCAAAGAACGCGGTATTCCCCTAGCAGAGAGTATTGAAAATAAATTGGTGCAAACTGCTTTTTATGATAAACTTGTACACAATCCCGATATTGATAAAGCAGGAGTGGATGAACTTAAAGAGTTTGCCCAAATACTTGATATCCACCATATCCCCGCTGATGAAAAAGAGCTGTTGATTAACTGTATAATTCCCGGAATACCGCAAATTGATGAAATCAATCGCGTGGCCACCTACACATTATTATTGCAGCTCGCTCAGGATAAAAATCAAATGCTGGAGGTTGATGATATCTTGTCAGCTTCAATGAGACCTCAAAAATATGACATGGAGCTGTTTCATAATATGAAAAACGGCTGGCTGGCCTATTTAATCCGGGACATGTTGGCCGTTGTTCATGAAAGTACATTCCGGCTGGTAACAAACATCATTCATAAAATAAAAGACAAGCAACCGCCGCATTATCGAATTGTTTTACAGGAATTATTTTCTCATCAGAACGAGCTCATTGATCAATTCGATGAATTGCATATATTGAATGATGAAAAAGATTTACAAAATTTTTCGTTTATTGAATTTGAAAAACAAATTGACAAGCAATTGACCAATAAATCATATCATGCAGGCCTGGCCCGTTGGGAGAACGGTTTGAATGAATTACAGATCATCGAGTCATCTTTACATTCAGATTTTTACAATTTGCTTTTACTGCCCGCATGTTGGGTCTTGGCAGCCAGGCGAATTGATCCCGAAACCCAAACGGATTTTAACCAACAATTGAGTATACGGGGTGGGCGCTTTGAACTAACAACCATCCTGTCAAAATTGGAACAATATCGAACTGAGAACTGGAAGCTTTTGGATGTTTGCACTGATTTGGTCACCTCAACTGTCCAACAGCATCTAAACATTGTAATGAGCCGTATGCAAAATCGTTCCGAAAATGTTGCAGTCATTTATAAAGAAAACGAATGCTGGCTGCCTGTAAATGATAAAACATTCGAGGGTGGTCGTACAGTTTCCCGTTTCAAGCAGGCCATTGGCTGGCTGCATCAATTGGGGTTAGTGGATGAGAAAGGCATAACCGGGAACGGAATAAACATTTTGCATAAAGGATTAAAATTATTAAGCGAGTATAATCCACATGAATCCAAGTAAGTTTTGCAACACAAACTACGAATCCTTCATCTTTTTGACCTATAATCTGGATTTGAATTTTTTCGAACATAAAGTGTTGTTTGATTTGAGTACAACAACAAATCACACAATGGTCCTGGCGGATGGAGAAGCTCTATTTCAATATCTGGAACAAAACAAATTTCAATCAAAAAGATTAGGAAGCAATTATTATCTATGCCGTCAATTTCCAAAGGGGTGTTTTCATTGTAAAATAATCCTAAAGTTCGGCGAAAAAGGCGGTAAACTCTGGATCGGTTCCGGCAATCTAACCCTTGGTGGCTGGGGGCTCAATGATGAACTTGCCGCCGTATGGGAATTTGATCAATCAATGGGGGGACAATTTAAAAACATATTTGATCAGATCCAAAACTATATTGACGAAGATCTGGCATTAGAATTAATCGAAAAGATGAGCAAGTATGAATGGCTATCAAAAAATGATTCAACACCTGATGCTTCTCCCATACTTATCACACCTCCCGACCGGTCACTCGCAAGCCAATTGGCAGAACGCTGGAAAACAAAACAATTTAAAAAAGCAACGATATTTACCGGATCAACGGATGTAAAGGGTGCATTTTTAGACTGGTGCAGCAAAAAGTTCGGCATAAAAGAATTTATTGTTTGTATCAATCAGGACAATTGCCAATTTGATCCGCAAGAATTTCAGAACAAGGAATATCAATTGACCCTTGCACTTTATAAAGATAAAAGATTGCACGGTAAATGTTATATATTCGAAGGATCAAATAATAGCGCAATGATTATGGGATCAGCCAATTGCTCCAAAGCAGCATGGCTACTGCCGCCTCACCAGGGCGGAAACGTCGAATCCATAGCGGTGTATGATGAACTCAATCTTAAAGATATTTCGAATATCATTGCTAAAGTCCCATCAAATACTATCGGGATCAAATCATTCAATCCTGTCAAAATCAAAGAAATGGATCAAGAAAAACATGAAAAAGATAAATTTAATAAAAATTACTATATAAAATCGTTAAACCTGAACTCAGCATATGATCGTATCGAAGCTGTTTTTTCCAAAGATCCTCCCTTGATAAGGGAAGCTTGGCTTGATATCAATACCGACAGGATTCTACCCTTTAAATATATCCAAAGTGAGAAGAAATGGCACCTGGAATTGGACCTGGATTCGGATTTCATTGGCTCCAGTCTTTTAAAAATATCATTTAAAGACAATAAAGGAGAAACATATTCGGATTCCCGCTGGATCGACCGACCGGATAGCTTGTTGTATTCAGATCATAAAAAACGCGCAAAAATTGCAATAGAGTCTTTGTCAAATGTCAATATCAATCCAGAATACAACAAAACCATAAAGCTTATCTCACAAATGTGTGAGATTTTAATAAACAGAAGCCATGATTTTCCGGAATATATGGCCCGGGAAAAATCATTACAAAAACCTGAAAATAAAGAAAAAGCCGGCATTGTAAATTCAGATGATTTGATTCGTTCTCTTTCAGAGGTATCAGGAAAACGCTCGACATTAAAAGAGTCGCATTTTTATTACTCTCCGTTATCCCAAATGATTACCCTGTTTTTCAAAAGTGACCATATTGATGATGATGATTCCGATGCCATTACAGAGGATTATGATTCCAGACATGTTGAGAAAACAAAAAACCGAAAAAAGCCAGGCAAAAAACAACAGGAGGATTTCCGCAAAAAATCGGTAAAACAAATTGACTCTTTTTTTAAAAAAATGGCAACGGAATCCTTTGCTGAAACGTGCGGCAGTATTCAATTGGTCGAGGCATCAATCTGGGTATCCGCCTTGTTTTACAAATTATATCAAAACGATAAATTTTTTCATGACTATCTTGGAGATTGGATTGTCAAAGTATTCAAAATACTTTTTTTCAATGCAAACGGACCTAACCAAACAAATGGATTGCTGGATTATGTTCAGGAACGATATAAAGAAAGAGATCTATCCAATATCTATGGGGAAGGGTCACTCTACTTTGCGTTATTTCTGCTTTTGAAATTAGATATCTGGAAAAACCATAGAGATATAATCCTCAGGGCAATCCTTCTCAATACTTTGAAAAATAAAGCCTCAATATACAAAAATTTGAAACCGAGGATCATTCATTACTATATCCAAAATCTGGACATAGAAAATCTGGAGGAATGGATACAAAAAGCGATTGAAATAAACAACGTGTATATTGATTTTAAAAAATATTTTGATCAAAACTATGACCAATTAATTGCGAGCCAAAAGTCAATACATTTCCAAATCGGTGATCTGGTCTATTACAACCATCCGGGATTTGGCATCGTTGAAAAACCATCTGATAAAAAATATGAAAATAATAAAGCCTATTGTTTTCTGTTTTCAAAAGGCATATGTGTAAAAGCATTATTGGATCGTTTTTGTATCCTGAATGAGGGGTTTTTCGAAAACAATAAAAAGATTTTTGATTATGTTGTCAAGTTGCGAGAATTATAAATTATTTGTTCTCTGTGTTAATGACTCCATTCATAAAACATAAAAAACAAACTCGTTATTATGAAAGGATTAAAATTAAAGCGTGCGATTATCACACGTTTACCATCTTGTTCAAAACACCACCGAGTCAAGTCATATGAAATAGTAACTCACATTTTTTTGTTGCATTTTTATACTATATATGGTATATTTACATGTCAAAGCTGGAGAAAACCCTCGCAAAGTGGGCATCAAAACCGAGAGAAGTGAACAAGAAAGAAATTTTTAGTGTTCTCAAACGTTACAATTTCGAAATTGATCAAAAACGGGGATCGCACGTCGTGGTACGTCATCGTTGCTTAATCAATCAAAAGAATTTTGGCGCCGAGGGTGAATTTACGGTACCGGTGAAAAGCGGCCAGGTCGTCAAAGGTCGCTATCTGAAACAGATCCTAAAAGCGATTTCCCTGATCGAGGAGGAAGGTGAATGAAAAAACTTGACTATTATATGAATCTGAATTATCCCATAGAAATACAAAAAATCCCGGAGGACCAGGGCGGCGGATATCAGGCCTGCATTCCGTTACTGGGCAAATATGCATTTTTAGGAGACGGTGAAACCGTTGAAGAAGCGCTTGAAAATCTGAACGAGACAAAAGAATATTTATTCAACCGGTATCTGGAACGCGGCATTAAAATTCCCGAGCCGGTAACGGAAGAAGAAAAAGAATACTCGGGCCGGTTTGTCCTGCGCATCCCCAATGAACTGCACCGCAGTCTGGCGTTGGAGGCGAAGAAAAACGATTCCACGCTGAATCAGTTTTGTCTGTATTTGTTGACCCGCAAATCCTATTTGAACACCATACAGGAAGAAGTCAAACTCATACATCAACAGGTCACGGATATATTCAATCATATCAAGGAAATCAGCTACGACGTGGAGCAACTCAGCTGGCCCCAACATGAAAAATGCGCGAATGTGGTGGACATGAACCATTACGAATATCCCCAATGCGGATGAGGACTGCTATGCCAAACATCTCACCGGAACATTATCGCAAAACCCTTGAAACCATAGAACTTCTGAACATCAGCTGCATTAAAATGAGCGCCCATATCTCTCATGAACTTTTGACGCCACAGATGAATATATCCATCCGCGACCAGGCTTCGTTTGAAAATATCGATCAGGGGTTCAAGGTTGAAAACAAGTACACCCTGACCTCGAAAAACAATGAAAAGAAAACAGCGATCAAAATTGAATGCGTTTATCTGATCACATTCAAATCCAGCAAAGATATTGACGAGGATTTTTTCGATATTTACAAAACCCACAGCCTGCCGCTGAACGTCTGGCCGTTCTTCCGCGAATATGTGAATTCTTTGACCTCGCGGATGAATATTCAGCCGCTGACGCTGCCGTTGATGAAGCGGTAGTAGGGGGAGATTTTCGGGGCGAGACTGATAACCCCATACTCCTGACTTAAAGACGGTTTTTTGAATACGTATTATCTCTTATGCAATGGAATAGATGTATATTTTTTAATATATTTCAATTTGAGCATAGGTTGTATAAAGTAAGAAGAAAGAAAAAGCCAGAAATGTTAAGCCATTCTGAAAAAATTTGAAAAATAACTTGCATTTGGATGACAAAATTGCTTTATTCAAATACCGGGGTTTATACGACAAGCGGAGCGGTAAAACAAAAAATTGAGAATTGGGTAAATCCCGCAAACGAGTTTATAATTTTTTTAAAATGAACAAAACATTTGGGTTCCCTGCAAGGGGTAAAATAAAACATGCAAGAATCCAACGACCTTTATATTTTACTCGCTATACTGGGTGGAATTGTATTGATGATCATTTTCACCCGGATCATTAATGCACATTCTCAGATCAAATACCAGTTCAAACCGATTACCCTTTCCAGAACACTGTATACGGTTCTGTGCCTTTTACTCTTTATAGCAACCGTCTATGTGGATGATCAAACAGCTTCTCTATCCGATAACCCGGCAACCTGGACAGGGCTTTTAGCCATGACCATGTCGATTGCCTTATTGATCTATCTCTGCATAAAGGCCCATATTCTTCTTGGGGTACCCTCTTTTGTCCTTTTACTCGGGTGGGGATTTTTATCCACAGCGGGTTTGGTTTTTGTGTTGGCGTATTTGATTTATCGGATGATGGGAAGGGATGTGGAGGAATGACTAAAACATTTTAAGAGGATTATTATGTCTAGAACAAAAAACATTAATCTTTTAATTTTATTCTTTACAATAATTTCAAGTCTGTTACCAGCTTTTTGCTATGAACAAAATGCTGTTATTTTTAATAAAAGCAAAAATCTTTGGGTATGGCACACAATCAAGGATGTGTATATTTATTGGTTGGATACCGAAAAAGCCAGCTATTATAATATATATTGGAAAGAAATTGAATCTGATAAATGGAGTAAAATAAATAAACAATTTATTACTCAAACACAATTTACACTTAATATTTCAAGTATTAACAGCAATTTAATTGATATTCGTGTACAGGCATTAACAAAAGAAAATACAATCTTGATAAATTATATAATTAAAAACATTGAAATCGATTTAGGATCAAAGGAAAGTCTAAAAAAGCAAAAACTTACTGAATATTCAAAAAATTATGTAACATCAAATGATGACTTTTTAAATTATCAATCAATGAGTATTAGTGACATTCAATATTTTCTGGAAAATGTTGTGAATGGAGGGAGTTTTCTATCAGATTTTAAAACAGAAGATATTGATGGTGTAGTTAGAAGTGCTGCTGAAATAATTTTTAACGCATCTCAAAATTATCACAGTTATGACATAACACCTGATAAAATTAATCCTCAAGTTATAATTACTACTCTTCAAAAAGAACAATCCTTGATCTACATGAATTCTAAACCTGATGATAGAGTATTATTAAAGGCAATGGGTTATGAAGATCCAAGTTTCTATGGATTTGCACAACAAATAAATGCTGGAACATGGCAATTAAGAAAAAACTGGCAGGAAATTGAAACATTCGGACAAAAAATTGGATGGGGAGTTGATATTACAAAACTTTCTGAAGATGGTATATTTGTAACACCAACAAATATTGCAACTGCAGACTTGTATGTTTATACTCCATATGTCGGAGCTACCTGGGGAGGCAGTTATGGTGGCAATTATCTTTACTCTTATATTTTTTATAATTCATTTAATTTTGGGAGTTCTGCACAAATACCTACCGTAGAAACTAAACCTGCATCGGCGATTATTAAAACCGCTGCTATTCTCAATGCCAAAATCACAGATAATGGCAGCTCAAATATAACTGAAAGAAGATTTGATTGGGGAACAAGTGAAAACGATAATAATTGGAGTTCAGATAATTGGGTATCAGACGATCCTAGCTCAAGTTATTATGGTGATATTAATGTGTCTGGCGATTTATTTTGGTTTAATCTCTCAAATCTCAATCCTGGAACTCAATACTATTTTCGTGCATGGGCAAAAAATAACAGTGGATGGGCAGAGGGTGAAATACTAAGCTTTGAAACTATTGCATCAATAAAGCCAGTGTTATTATATCCTAATAATAACAGCCATCAATCCTGCAAAATTACTTTCGAATGGGAACCAGTACCTAATGCCTCAAATTACAAAATATACATCAAAGCACCAGGATGGACAAGTTTTGAATCTGGTTCTTCTAATGGCAATACAAGCTACGACTATCATCCTAAGGATGAGGGTGAATTCCAATGGAAAGTCAAAGCCTACGTAAACGGAGAATGGTCGGATTATTCTGAAGAATGGACTTTTTATTTTGATGGTTTGAATGCCCCCGAATTAGAATTTCCAAATAACAATTCTAATATCTCGGAAACTCAACCCACATTTCAATGGAATTCAGTTTCCTGTGCAGAAAACTATCTATTTGAGATAGCAAAAGATATTAATTTTAGTAATAAAGTAAAAACTCAATATGACATTTTAAATACATATTTTCAAATCGACGAGAGTCTGAATCCAGGGAATACCTATTATTGGCGCGTCCGTTCAGGTAAACCCATAGGTAATTGGTCAGATATTTTTAGTTTTTCCATTGAGCAAGAAGAATATGTTACTGTACCCAATCGTCCAAGCGGCCCCTCAACCGCCAAAGTCGGACAACCCCTGTCCTTCTCAACCGGTGGTTCCAGCAGCAATCTGGAAAATCCAGTCGAGTATCAATATAAATGGGGGGATGGGAATACATCTTCCTGGGGTGCGTCTTCCCGCAATCATTCGTATAACAGCTCCGGAAGCTTTCAAATTCAGTCAAGAGCCCGTTCCCAGGTCAATACAAACGTGGTTTCTGACTGGTCGAGTGCAAAAACCGTATCCATATCATATTGCAATCTAACCATCGCCGTTAATCCGGCCGGCAGTGGAACGGTTGCCAAATCACCTGACAAGACAAATTTTGAATACAATGAATCCGTAACACTCCAGGCCTTTGGTGCCCAAGGATATCAATTTGACCACTGGGGTGGCGATTTAAGCGGGGCTGAAAACTTTGAAACCGTAATCATGGATCAGGATAAACAAGTGACAGCCTATTTTGATGAAACCATGGAAACAGTTTCCACCCCCTCAACACCGACAGGTCCATCCACCGGTGAGGTCGGAGAAAGCCTGTCATTTTCTACAGGCGGTGCGGCAAGCAATTTAGACCATAGTGTAGAATATCAATTCGACTGGCATAATGGAACTCTTTCGAGTTGGGGTTCTTCGACGCGGTCTCATAGCTTCACCAGCCCGGGAAGCAAAACCGTCAAAGCCCGTGCCAGGAGTCAGCATAATACCAGTGTGGTGTCTAATTGGTCGAATACAATAACAGTGCAAATCAGTCAAAATGATTATATCACATTAATCCAACCCAATGGTGGAGAATCCTGGCAAGTCGGACAGCAAAAATTGATCGAATGGGAATCAAGCGGAACGAGCGGTACAGTCAAAATACAATATTCTACAAATGCGGGTGCAAACTGGTCAATTATTACATCAAGCACATCGGATGACGGGCAATACCGCTGGACGATTCCCAATACACCTTCAACAAACTGCCTTGTAAAACTATCAGACACTGATGGTAGTCCTGTAGCGGAGAGCAGTGAATATTTTGAAATCACCTCAGAACCTGCTATTTCAATCACTAGTCCCAATGGTGGTGAAACCTGGCAGGTTAAAAGTCAGCATTCTATCAGATGGGATTCAGAAGGAACAAGCGGGGCGGTCACAATACTATATTCGACAAATTCTGGAACAAGTTGGCATACTATTGTATCAGGCACATCCGATGACGGGCAATATCTATGGACTGTTCCTAACGAACCATCATCCAACTGTCTGATTAAAATATCTGATTATGATGGTTTTCCTATTGATCAAAGTGACCACTATTTCACGATTACATCGGCGCAGGAAGATCCGGAAATTTCCCGATCGCCGCAAACGTTGAATAACACCTGTATTGTGGGTCATAACGCTCTGGATCAAAGCTTTGAGATCTCGAATTCAGGCGGCGGTACGCTGTCCTATAGCATCCGTGATAATTGTTCCTGGTTATCCTGCACTCCCAATTCAGGCGTATTGGCAAGTGAAAGCGACATCATTACCATTCATTATACTACGTCCGATTTGTCGCCGGGAAATTACAGTGCTGTTATTACCATAAAAGATTCAAATGCGTCCAATAGTCCTCAGACTGTATCCGTTTCGTTGACCGCACGACCAAAACCTGAAACAAATATAATCACTAATCTGTCACCAGGCACTTATATTGCTGACTCTTTGGATGAAGGAGATCCATATTACATTGACCGCGACTATACTATTTCGAACATTCCCGCAGCCTTTGAAAAATTGCTTTGGATTCAAACAGCGAATGATGACAAGGAAGAAACATCGAATCCGTTTATTTCATTTGATGCCAGTCGTGATGTTACTGTCTATATAGCCTATGATGGCCGGGCAATCAGCAAACCAAGCTGGATTACACAGCAATTCTCCAATACAGGTCAAAGCATCGGTGTTTCGGAAGTTAAAGTGGAACGCTTGTATCTATGGGAAAAGGAGTTTCAAAGCGGTACTATTCAACTTGGCGGAAACAAAGCCTCGGGGGCTGTCTTTGATGGTACACATATCAGCAATTATGTGGTGCTTATCAAAGCCAGAGAACTTGATCCGCCCGATATCGCTGTTTCACCATCAAGTTATCATTTTGGGATTGTCAAAGTTAATGAAACAAAAGATCATTCATTTTCAATTCATAACACGGGTGAAAAATCTTTAAATATTTCCAGCGTTTCAATCGATGGAAATCAATCTGACCAATTCTCCATAAAAGAGGGGGCTGGTTCTTTTAGCATTAATCCGGATTACACTCATGAATTAATTATTTCATTTCGTCCGCAAACAGCCGGTGAAAAAACTGCATATCTCAAAATTTACAGCAATGATCCGGATGAAAATCCCAAAGTACTGACTCTTGTTGGAACCGGAGAGGCTGAACCACCGGAGATTTCCATTAGCAGATATGAAATAAATTTTGGAGAGCTTGCAATCGAGGAATCCAGAACAGAAATGCTCTCTATTCTGAATGCCGGTGGCTCAACACTAAATGTAACAAGCCTATCAATCTCGGGCGATCACTCGGATCAATTCAAGTTTTTCAATAATCATGCCAGTTTCTCACTATCTGTCAATGAATCACATGATTTGCACATCCAGTTTTCTCCGACATCAGCCGGTGAAAAACATGCCATACTGAATATCGTCAGTGACGATCCGGACGAAAGTAAGGAAGAAATTGCATTAATTGGCAACGGTATTGAGTATGTTCCCGAGGTTCATGTTGTTCCTACGGCCTGCCAGTTTGATAATACAGCGATTGGCAGTTCTCAATTCAGCGCTATTCACATCCTGAACAGCGGTAAAGCACTACTCACCGTTTCAAAATCACAAATAACAGGAGCGGATTCAAGTCAGTTTTTTATTCAAAGCGGGGCAGCTCCATTCAATCTGGAACAGGACTCCACTCATACTATGAACATTGGATTTTCGCCCACCTCAGCGGGTGATAAAACGGCATTATTAAATCTGGCATGCAATGATCCGGATCATTCACAGATCAATATTCCTTTACAAGGCAGTATTGCTACCTCTGTGGAATTTATTCAATTTAATGCAGAACAAGTTGGCGAACATGTTAAATTACTCTGGACAACCCGTTCGGAATCGAACAATGCCGGATTTGATATCCAGAGAGCAAATGATAAAAAAGGTGGAGATTGGGAAAAGCTCGCCTTTATAAAAGGCAATGGAACCTCTAATAGCATGATTGTGTATGAATATATGGACGAAACTATCAGTGAACCCGGTGAATATATATATCGTTTGAAACAAATCAATCTGGATGCTTCTTTTTCCTATTCGCCTGTTACATCGCTCCGGGTAAATCCACCCGCAACTTTTGCACTGCATCAGAACTACCCCAATCCATTTAATCCGGGCACGATCATAACATACCATCTAACAAAAGCAACTCATGTGCGACTAGAAGTCTATAATATCCTGGGTGAAAAAGTAGCAACACTTGTAGACGAATATCAAAAACCCGGTTTTTACAGGCAGGAATTTAATGCAGAGCAATTGCAGGCCGGCATTTATGTCTACAAAATAAAAGCTGGAGAGTTTACCCAGATGTGCAAAATGACATTGTTGAAATAAATACAATCAAGAATAATAAGGAGAGCATTCATCGAATTAGTCAGTCACTACCTTTTACTGTTTATAATGCTGAAAAGAGTATTTTAATTTCTGGTATCCAAAGCTTTAAATAATATCAAAATACCATGGATGGTTTAATCTGATCGTATCACTTTACCGGATAAGTAACATTTTCTTTGTTTCTATAAAATTATTTCTGAGCTTTAATTTGTAATAATAAATACCACTCGGAATATTATCCGAATGAAAATTCACTGAATATATACCCGTCTCTTGAAATTTTTCTACTAATGTTTGAACTTCTCTTCCAAGTAAATCATATACTTCCAAAGTAACGAAACCTGGATTTGATATTGTATATGAAATTACGGTCGAACTGTTAAATGGATTCGGATAGTTTTGATATAAAGAATATTTAGATGGGGCCATAGTAGAACTTTTAGTAACTTCAGTTATTTCGCTATATAAGGTCTGAACCTCTCCGTCTGACAAAGCTCGCTTGTAGATTCGAATATCGTCAATAGAGCCGCAAAAAAAGTTAGTATATCCATCTAATTTTCTATATGCTCCTATCACTGTTTCAAAATATACGTCAGGGGTATTAAAACCAGGCGAAGATTCGAATATTTCTACTAATTGACCGTTTATGTAAGCCCTTAGTATGCCTAGACTATCTTTTGAAACCGTTATTAAGTTCCAAGCATTATTAATTCTCTCATCAGTTATTAAAATCTGATTAAAATTCTCGCGATATCTAACATGGTATTGAACTTGATAGGAATCATATATAAATAATAAATACTGACCAAAAGGCCATATTCCAGAGTTAGCAGATGAGAAAATTGTTCCTCTATAACCTATAATGGTATCAACCTTGATCCATGTTGAAATAGTCTGTTCTTGTTCGTGATCAAAATCTAGGTTTTGGTCAAGTTTAATATAATCGTCCAGACCATCAAACTTAAAAGCGAAATCCGCATTGCCAAATCTGTCGGTCGTCAAAGTAGCACCATACACAGAACCATCATTATCGTGTCCACTTTCGTCATTAGCATTGCCATTAAAAGGATAATAAGCAACAAGATCAGAATTAATATTTGTGTGTTCGACAATAATTATGGTTGAAAGTTCTTGTACTTTCCATAAAGCATTGCCAAAATCAGATTTATTAGCTTTGAATCCTTGCCCTGTGCGATATCCTGGGTCATTTAGATATATATGATTATCATCATAACCATAAACAGTTATCCAATGGCTAAAATATTCTGTTACATCATCTCTGTAATACATTGGAGCCACAAGACAAATACAAGGTTTCCCTTGGTCTAGTGCATTTTGAATATTATTTATGCCTGTTCCATCATTTAGACAATCATATCCTGTAAGAGTACGTGATTCTATACCCTCAAATGAAAGAGCATTCTGAATTTGGGCAGTTTTGGCCCCTGGAACAGACCAATCTGAATTCTCAAACCAAGTTGAATCACCGTGGTGTCCGTTACCTTGACAATAATTCCACCTCGCATAGCAATGGACATCCGGGTAATCAATTGAGATGACTTCATGATAAGTAGTAGTAATTCCTCTATTTTTTAAGTAATTAATTACCATTGCAGCTGAGGCGGGCCCACAATTATGATTTGTGTAGTCTGGATAGCCTTGAAATTGATACAGCCACCAATCTGTATTTGAATTACTATAATCTGGACATGGGATCTCTACTTGGCCTATAACTATACTCGTTGCACCGAATTTAAAGAATAAAAATGCTAATAGAACAAATGACCTCATAAGTTTTTTCATATCCTGACCTCCTCACATTAGAACAGTTAAGCTTTATACCACATAACCAGTAAGTATAAAGTTTCTGATGAGAATTCAAAAGAAACTATTCAAAATAGTTTATAAAATCAATAAAAATATTTGCTTTTTTCAAATAAATTTTTTCCGCTTGAGTGCTAAATAGATCGTTTAGCACTTCAAATTTAATGATAAACGAAAACAGGGGTGCTAAACATACCGGAATCCATCAGAAAACATTGCCTTGAATATTTAAAAAATAATAAAATAACAGTTGATAAAATCCCGTCTTTTCTAAAGTGGCTGCGATATTACCTCGTTTTTTGCGGTAAATATTCACAACATGCTAAAAATAAATCCAATATTCTTGCATTTATTTGCTTTATGGTTGTGGTTTGCGTTTAAGCAAAGCTATCAATCTACGCGTACATAATTTTGATTTTGACAATGGAACACTCACCGTATTTGGCAAAGGCCGCAAGTTTAGAAAAGTCCTATTGCCCAAAAAAATTATACCGGATCTGCAGGAGCATCTGCGTCGCGTCAAAGAACTGCACAAACATGACCTGTCGAAAAATTATGCCGGCGTATTTATGCCCGATCAAATGGAACGAAAATACAAAAACAGCGCCAAAGAACTGGCCCGGCAGTTCTTTCTTCCCGCCAAGCAGTTAACCCGCATTCCGGACACGGAAACTTGCCGTCGTTATCATTTGCATGAAACGCATGTTTACCCCGTGAGATAGGTTGTATTGATTACAAATGAGATCAAAAAGTTTACGTTTAAAAAAAATATATTCAGAAAAAGGAAATGCTTACTTATCTCATGGGGTAAAGCTTTGCAACGCACTTGCTCAAAGCCGGATATGACATCCGCACCGTTCAGGAGCTTTTAGGACACAGTGATGTGCGAACCACCATGATCTATACAAAAATGCTGGAATGCCCACATCCCAAAGAGATCATCAGCCCACTCGATATGAATCCTGACAATCCCTGGTCATCAAAAACCTGACATATCAAAGAACGTCATTCATCTATGAGCAAAACATGTCAACTATTTTACCTGCTTGAGCTTTACTAAAAAAATTAGAATTATTTTCATTTCCCGTATTTTTCCCACACATTTCCCAATAATGTTGCAACCATAATAAACTATTGTTAAATAAAGCTATGCCGCCCCCCATTAAAATAGATTAAAATAACGCGGATGCTGCACTGCAAAAAAATCACTCCGAAACTCTGCGGGAATGGGACATTACTATGGATTCCGGCACTGCTGTATTTTGCATCTGCTGTGCGATGAAAACGGGCTGTAAAAAGACAAACGGGCCGAGCTGAATAAATTAGGCGGGAGGAAACCCTCGCAGCAGGAGCCCCCTTGTTTATCCATACATGATCATTTTCCCCGTGACATTACGTATAAACACTCTTGTTCATTACGTATTCTTTTGAATAATTTGATATGCGGGATGGAGTACAGAGTCGGGGCGTGGGGTATAGAGGCCGTGTAAAGGGAGACAAGAAACAAAGTTTCTTGTGCAATGGGTTCCCAAATGAAATTTGGGAACCAGTGAGACCAGTGAGAGTATCAGGGGGCTATAATTTGTGAAAATCAAAAAGGAGATCCATTCTGAATCTCCTTTTTACTCTAGTAGCGCGGGCAGGATTTGAACCTGCGTCCGCCGGTTGGAGGACTTGTCCGCCAACCGGCGGATATGAGCCCAACGAGCTATTTTGATCGCGCTAAAGGCCTGTGGCAGATTGGCCTGGCTGGCCTTTTTAACCGTTTTATGTTGTAAAGATACTGTTGAATAAGGTCACTGATTCAACAGTTTTTTGAATCGTCTTTAGAAATCTTGCCACATGATAGCTGTAGATGGTAATGGTACGTTCGCTGTAATTGAATAACGACAATTCAATCTTTAATTTTTCTACGAGCCTTGACATGATAATCCTCCTTTGATGTGTGATTGTTAAGAGTTAGGTAATTCAATCTAAATCAGAAAGAGGTTTATAGCAAAATGTATTCAGTTGTCAAAGAACGATTTTTTATCTTTTATGCTACCGCGAAGCGGAGATGCATAAAACCGCAGGGTCAGAGATAAAGATGAAACAAAAATTCTATCCGATAATTATACTGCTTTTTGTTTGTGTGGCTGCAGGCATTTATTGTGCACCCGAAAAGCCAATTGCCGTCCCAAGGACTGCAATGGGGGAATACGCATGGCGGAATCCGTAATTGTCAGGCATCCGGATAATGATTACAAATGAGATTATGTGACCGGCACGGTTTTGCGATGATTTGAGGAATTCTGGCTATTGACCGGAGAACGTAAATATTTCAAGTATATCAAATCCAGTGTTGATTTTTCGGTAAACCCGGACGGCTCGATCGATGATTATGATCTTGATGATTACAATATCGATGAAATCAATGAGGGCCGCATGCTTTTGTTTCTGTACAAGGAAAGCAATGATGAAAAATACAAAAAAGCCGCAGACCTGCTGTACACACAATTGAAAGAGCAGTCGCGTACCTCGGAGGGCGGATTCTGGCATAAAAAAAATATCCGTACCAGATGTGGCTGGACGGTCTGTATATGGGCGAGCCGTTTTACGCGGAATATGGGAAATTGTTCAAAAACCCGAAATATACGATGATGTCGTGCTGCAATTCAAATTATCGGAAACACATACCCGCGATCCCTGGACAGGCCTGTTATATCACGGCTGGGATGAAAAAAGACCCGGAAATGGGCAGATGCCAAAACCGGCCAATCCTCAGAGTTCTGGGCGCGCGCGATGGGATGGTATGCCATAGCGCTGGTGGATGTCATAGAAATCCTTCCCAGAGAGTACGAGCAGCGTGAAGAGCTGATTGATATTTTGGCCCGACTGGCCGAGGCCATTAAAAAAACTCAGGATAAAGAAAGCGGAGCCTGGTGGCAGATCATGGACAAACCAAAGGAACCGGGGAATTATCTCGAAACTTCCGCTTCCTGTATGTTCACCTATGCCCTGGCCAAAGGTGTGAGAAAAAAGGATATCTGGACGACTCTTTTCACCAGGTGGCAGACCAGGCTTATAAAGGAATTATCGAGCAGTTTGTCAGTGAAAATCCTGACGGAACACTAAATTTGAATCAAATCTGTCGATCAGCCGGACTGAGCTACGGCCTAGATGGATCTTTTAATTATTATGTCAATGAAGAGGTTGTTAGCAATGACGGCAAAGGTGTCGGGCCGTTCATTACAGCAAGTGTTGAAATTCACAAGCTTATGCCTTGATCGAAGCAAGGAGGTGTGCTTTTGATATTTCAGGATTAAATCTTTTATGGCAATTTTCTAAATACATTAAAGTTTGTAGAATGATAGTTTGAACCTTGGAAAAAACAAGCGACTGGACTTGGCAAATTTTTTAAAAAAGGAAAAATGTCGTCCCCGAATGTTTTTATCGGGGACCCACCCGTTTTCAATTGCTGAATGATACTCATCTTGTTCAAAGTTCACTTTAATTTTACCAGACTGTTTAAATACTTTTCCAAATTGGTGTACCCATCACCATTGAAATCACCGTTGCGGTCTTTGGGATTGTTAATATCCAATCCGTTCTCTTGCTCCCAAACATCTGGCATGCCGTCATGATCTGTGTCCGCAAGCGCATTTTTGGATCGAAGCACGGGCCAACCGCCGACTTGCGTTTGAGAATCGATAATTCCTGTGTGCTCTCCCCAGATGCCTCCGAATTGTGCCGTTCCGGACCTGACCTCTTCGACAATGCGGCGATCCACTGCATCGCGTTTTGGTAAAGTGGCTCCCGCTTGAGCCAACACCAATTGAAAGGCTTCTTCAGCGTTTTGTTGTATAATAGCAGGCGCAGGGAAGGAATGATCAACCCGAATCGAATTTAAATTTTTGCCTTGAACACCCCCGGACCAGTTGTTCATTGTGATTTCTGGAAATCCAAATATATAATTATCAGCAATATACCATTTGCCCAGGTTATCCCAGGGTTCAACAATGCGGAATTTCAATGAATCCTCTTTTGTGGCAGGACCTGCCTTGTAATAGTTGGCGACCAAATTCTGCTGTCCTTGTTCGCCACCATAGCCACTGTTAAATCCCCAATTATAAATCACATTGTTTCTAAAGTCAACCAATTCTCTTTCCGGTTTTCCATGATAGCGGCTTCCGTGAAAACGCGGATTTCGGCTGGTATGATGCGCCAGAAGATTGTGATGAAATGACGCGCCCATACCGCCCCAGATGCCGCCATAGCCATGATCGCCTTTGTGATGCGAGGAATGGTGGAGGCTTTCACTGATCATGCACCACTGCATTGTGGCGTTCACATTGTCACGCACGGTGGCCACTTCATCATTGCCCCAACTGAAAGAGCAGTGATCGATCATGATATCTTTTTGAAAAATCGCAGAGAGCGCGTCTCCTTCTTTCTGCTTTTCATCACCAGGTCTAAAACGTAAGTAACGCACAATTACATTGTCCGCATTTATGTTTACTTGATAATTCTTGATACAAATGCCGTCTCCAGGAGCTGTTTGCCCGGCAATGGTCAGGTCGCCGTTTTCAATAATGAGTTCGGATTCCAGGGGGATCGTTCCAGAGATACAGAAGACAATGATTCGCGGACCAACTTTTTGAGCGGCCGCCCGAAAACTTCCTGGACCCGAAGCGTTTAAATTCGTAACCTCGATCACTCGTCCACCACGGCCACCGGAAGTATACTGGCCAAATCCCTCAGCGCCCGGGAATGAGAGTTGTTGTCCATTGAGTATGATTGCTCCGATGAAAACGAGGGTAATTGCTATCAAAGGGGAATTTAATTTATTGTTAAATACCATTTATCGTTACATCCTCCAAATGTAAATCAGTCACATGATTCAGTAAATTGCCTTCAATAAGAATGTTCTTGCATTGATAAAACTGAATAAATTTGGGCCTCAGATAGTGATTATTTCCAAAAATCCTTTGTTCAACCGCAATACCCTTTTCAGCCATTTCAAACAAACTGTCACGATCCTGTCGTTGGCATGGCATTCCCTCTTTCCACCCGTATAATGTCTTACCAGCCCACGGCCACCATGCTGTGCTGTCTGAGTTTCCATCTAAAATGCCTTCTCCGCTGATTGCGATATTTTCCTGATTGTGGGCATATATAAAAGGAGAAAAGTTCATCAACTCAACACCTTCAAACCGTGTAAACACCACAGGCAGATATTTATTGATATCTTGGTGAAATAATACCGTCGCGCCTTTTTCAATATGTAAATTGACATTGCTTTTCAAATGAATGGCGCCTGTTAAAAAGACATCAGCAGGAATACGTACTCGGCCCCCACCCGCAACATGACAAGCATTTATAGCTTTACGGAATGCTTCCGTACAATCAGTAACGCCATCTCCTTGAGCGCCAAAATCAAAGATTACGAATTCCTGATTGGGAAATTCAGGGGCAACGATTTGATTCAAGATGGCGGGAAGTTGATGCCAACCTGCCCTGGAATCAGGCGGCGCCTGACAGGAAATAATAATGACACCGAATAATACAAAAAGCAAAAGCAGGCGAAAATTAAAGAGACCGGATTCCTTTTTCATAGAATTTATCCTTGATTGTACTGGCAAATACAGGTTCAAAATTTTCTTTGCGACTCATAGAGTTCAACAACCTGGCGTATATAAAAAACCTGAGAGTGTCCAATAAACGGCACTCCCAGGCTTGGTCATTTTGGACAAAGAAAGAACATGCAACTTATTTGATTAGCATCATCTTTTTAACACTTGTAAAATCACCACATACCAATTTGTAAAAATAAACGCCATTGGAAAGTGATGATGCGTCAAAATTGAATTCATGATATCCGGCATCCAATCTTTCATTGATCAGAGTGGCAACATGTTGTCCCAGCATATTGTATACGCTTAAAGTTGCCATATCTGATTTAGGCAGATTAAAGCTGATTTTCGTTGATGGATTGAATGGATTTGGATAATTATTTTTCAGTATGAATTGTTCCGGCATGGATCTTGAGTCTTTTACGGAAACGGTAATATCGCTTTCCCATTCAGCTTTTTTATCCGGGAACCAGTTCAGATCACCTGCCGGATAATCGTTTTCTGCGCCTGTATAGGCAGCCGATCCTGTGGCATAGGAACAGTCGAATGTGTCGCGATAATAAACCAGTGTTTGACGGTCCATATCATCCGTGGTCTTGTCAAAATTATCCGTGACTTTGGACTTGTTGCCGCCATTTGGATCTTCATACCAGCGCATTAAATTGGTCATCATATCGGGTATATCGGAAAGTTGAATGTCGATTTGTGTAAAAGCATCCGCGGCAGCAGCGCCTAATTTGCCTTTAATGTGATCCGACAGCCGAGGCGCCGGACCAAAATCAAAGTCATCCAGGAAAGCCTGACCCGAATCACTGATAGCAAAGTAGTTATTGCTGATATCCCACTGGGTGACATCATTGGGAGCACTGAAAATCCAGGTAATCTTGTTGTTGCCGTTTGCATAAACTTCACCGGTGTTGGCCCATTCAGCCGCACGGGAAGCATCTGTGGAATCTTCACCCAGGCCAAAGGCATCGATAAACAAATTGTTGGTGATTTGCATGGAAGCGCCTACATTACCGAGAGAAAGCAGGCCATGATAGCCCATGCCATTCACGATGGTATTGTGATTAATACGCCCTTTATGAATCAGGCCGGTACCTTCGAGAGGATCTCCCCAATTGTAATGACGAACCACTCGGTCCTGATAATTGACAAACGTATTGTTTTCCATGATAAATTCAACGATTTCGCTTTCGCGCAAATCAATCCCTTTGCCGGCGCCCAAATTAGAGGTGAGCAAATATCCAAGATCCGCGAAGATACAATTGGTCACACTGACAGTCACCGCGTTCTTGTTGACTCGCATGACCTGACCTCTGACACTTTTGAAAATACAACCGTCCAAGAAGAAAGAGGCACCTTCAACATCATTTCTAAGCAGACCGCCCTGAATGTTGTCCAATTTTTCCGGTTCATACTCATAATAACCAGAGATAGCGATATTTGTTAGTTCAAGATCGCCACCTTGTGTACGAATGAAATATCCGGGAGGACGTTCAGGATTATCACCTGTGCCTGTTTCCCACATATAAACTTCCGGCAATGGGCCGTCGCCATCCTGAGCGCGCAAACGAAGGGTTTCGCCGGGTTGTGCCATCCTCAGAGTAGCATTGACAAGATAAACCTCACCTCTTTGCAGTTCGTAGACACGATTTGGCAGTAAACCACCGGTGGCCGTTGTGTCGGCAACAATCTGCTCGTTGAGAAAGGTGCCTGCGCTGCCGTCGGATGGTTCAAGCACAACCACATCCTGTGCGAACAAAGATGCGGATACCATGAGCATAAAAATGATAATCATTTTGCCGTTTTGCATTTCAATTTCCTCCAGTTAATGAATAAAACCTTTTCAGTGTTTTGTAATGAACTCTCAGATCTCCTTTTTTTTAATGAATAAAATAATTTATGTGTTTTTTAATTTTATTCCTCCTTTCCCTTTATTGATTAGTGCCTGGTTTATTTTCTTTTGGATTAAAAATCAATCACTGTTTATAATTCCGCAATGACCCCCAAATCGATGGTCCTTCCGTATCTCTCACTGTTGCTGAACTTTCGAAGATCATATTCGCCATATTTACGATCAATGGCATCTTCAAAATTCGTGAGATTGTTCACATTGAAAAATACTGAAAAACTGTCATTAATACGCTGTCTTAATGCGATATCCACACGTGTGAACGCCAGGTTGATCCTGTAATCTTTGGACACGATGGAATTGTTGTATTCCGCCTGATGGAAAACAGACACCCGGCCTGAAAAACCGCCGATATCATACCCCAAAGCAATATTGTAAAAGAATTCAGGCTGACCTTCCAGCTTGGTCATCGTTTCTTTTAAAGAATTAGAATATTTCCATACGCCGCCAATGGGCCCTGGAGGATCGACAAAAACTGAATCCAATTGCGGCACATAAAGCTGGGTTTCCGAACGGACTGCAGATGCATTATAAGACAGTACGATGCCGCTGAGATAGCTCGGCAAAAAATGGAAATTAATCTGATGTTCAAACTCAACGCCCCACACTTTGGTGGGTTTATTGGAATTGTAAGGAATCGACAAATCATAAGATACATTGCCCATATTGCTCTTCCAGTTGCTGCCAAAGAATTGCAGCGCATCTTCACCCGATGTGCCGAATTGACTTAGCATATGGTACATGTTTTCAATTTCCTTGTAATAGGCTGACAGGGAGACCAGACCCAGATTATTTTGATAGACAGAAGTATTAATTTCATAATTCCAGGCTTTGGCTGTTTTTAAATTGATATTCCCGACCTGCACATTAAAGGGAGATCCCATCACGGCGCCTCTTCCACCCACATATCGGTCGATACGCATGTTAAAATCCGGCCTGGCCAATGCTTTATAAGAAGCCAGCCGAATTTTTAAATAATCCGTGGGTTCATAGGCCAAATGAAAATTGGGCAGGAGAACCAATTGGTCAGCTGTGGATGTGGTGTCAAACAACACGTTTTCAGCCAGTGGAAATCCGCCGACTCTGGATTTCATATAGTACCCCAGATAGTCGTTATTCTCATACTCGGACCGCAATCCACTGGTAAACGTAACTTGCGGCCCCAGTTTCAGGGTGTTCATGATATAAAAAGCATTCACTTTTTCTTCAATATCATAATCATTCACGCGAGTAAGCGGATTGCCCCATACTTCTTTCCGGTTGCCTGTGGGATCGACACCGTTTTTATTGAGTTCATGCCACTGTTTCAAGCGTTTTTTATCCACGATTGGTGATAATTTATAATCATCGTAAACATCCCTTGTTTCGACATCCGAGAAAAAATGTTCCAGCGGCATGGCTCCGCCATTCGCTCCGGCATTGAACCAGTCTTCAAAGTAAGTTCCGGTAAAATCCTTTGGCCTGACACTTCCATCCGGCGCTAACTCGTCAAACTTCCATTGTCCATCCAGATAATAGGGCGAGAAATCTTCCGATGTTTTATTGGTGCGCTTTCTGTTTTTGAATTTTGCGCCGACTTTTAGCTCACCGGTGATATTGTTTGAGAACCTGTACGATTTGGCAATATTAATGAAAGAGGTGAGTTCCTTTTCAACGTTATCCTGATTCCGGTAATATCCCCAGGCTTGCCAGGCTTCAGTAAAATTATTTCTTGCGAGAGGAATCACTTTATTCGGAACATCATCATAGTCATAAACGAGAGGATACGGGGCCTGCATGCCGTTAATCTCATAAAATATCAATTGATAATCAAACGGATAATCGGATTTTGACTCTGCGTAGGAGACACCCCAATTGATGTCCAGTCCCAAAAGATGATTGTCCCCGTGAATCGAACTGTTAAAGGTATTGATATTCTGCTCACGCTGGCGGTAATCATACGTGGTTTGATCTCCGTTCAACGGATAATCTTTGCGATGCGTCAAATAATCTCTTTGGGTGCCGCCATACACATTATTAAATCTTATCGAACCGCCATCCGGTGTATTGACATCCAATAACAGACTCAGGCCATTTCGCGAACGGATTTCATCGACATATTGGACATCAAAATTTTCCATCACGATTTCCTGAAGCGGTTCTTCCCATCGGGAACCGCTGACACGAATGCTCTCATTGCTTCTGATTTTTTTATCGAGATTGCCTGACAACTGAACACCGAGTATGTCATTAAAAAAACGTTCCCCGTAACGAAATGAAAGATCATATTGATTTGCGGAATTCGTTAATTCATTATAATTTCCTTTAATAGTGGTTCTTAAAAGCCGTTCTTCCGGCGCCTTTTTTGTCACCAGGTTAATGGTTCCGGATAAAGCGTCGCCATCCATATCCGGCGTAACGGCTTTGTAGAGTTCGATACCGGCCAGAGAGCTCTGGGAAAGGGTGCTTAAATCCACGCCCCGGCTGTTCTCTTCTGTCGAGGGGATACGTACACCATCGACCGTGACCGGGGAAAATTTTGCCTGCATCCCTCGAATCAGGACCATGTTCGCTTCCCCGCCGCTTCTCTGCAATGATATCCCCGGCAACCGGCCAATCGCTTCAGCGGCATTGGCATCCGGGAGCTCCTGAATTTTTTCTTCGGAAATAACATTGATAATAGTATTCGAAGTGATCTGCTGGTTGATGGCCGCCACCTGACCTTCAGCCTGTGCCGTCACGGTCACCATTTGTCCCTGAATTGTTTCATACGTCAGTTCAGCATTGAGCACAGCGGTCTGATTCTGCTGAATCTGAACGGTGTAAGACTTGGTTAAATAGCCAATATAAGACACCTTTACCTGATAGGTTCCGGGAGGAATGTTGGTGACGCGATACTCCCCGTCTATATCCGCAGCGGCGCCAAAAGCCATACCCTCAAAATAGACATTGGCCCCGGGCAACACGCTTTCCGATGACGAATCAATCACAACGCCCTTTAAAGTGCCCTGTCCAAATATTAATCCAGTACAAAAAAACATAACTGCGACCATAATGGAACAAGAAAGAAATCGGTTCATAGGATCACCTCAAAATAAATTGAAATAGTTTGAGACTATTAAATTCGAGTTCAATATAAATGCCATTTATTCACAATTAAAGTTAAAAACGGTGAAAAACTGTTTTCGACATTAATCAACATTACTCAACATTGGTGTCACGCAATTTCCAGGTATTTGAACCGCTGGAGTTTCTGCCGGAGGTGACGCAGCACATACCGAATAAGGGGCAGCATTTGATCCGCAATTATAGCTGGTATTCGAATATGAAAGGGGGATAACTTTTTGATTTGGCCGGCAATTTTGATGATTTTGAGACGAATCGTATTGAAATCAGCTGTGGCAAAACTGGTATTTTTCAGATGTCATTTTCTGAAATAATGCAGAAGCATATATGCCAAATTGAAAAAAATCAATCTGAATTGATTAACCATAATAAAATGACTTGATGTACGATCACTGCGAAGCTGTCTTTTGTGTTCTTTGATTGGATGTTCGGGAACGAATCTGCCACCCATTCTGATGAAACCTGCCGGTCATTACTGTCAAAATCGGTGATCAATGGTGGATGGCGCGAAAATTAATATCCGCGCCCACTTTTGGACAAGTGGATATTCGGGATTGGGGACAGAGTCGGGGCGTCAGGGCGCGTGCGAAAGGAGACAATAAACAAAGTTTTTTGTGCAATGGGGAAAATACGATTTGCGAACCAATAGACCGGGCAGCTAGACGGTCTGCTATTGCTATTTCAAAAAGGTAAAAAAAGATCGCCCCGGATATCGATCCGGGGTGCACAAGGAACCGGGACATCTGTCCGCTCGCAACACATATTGCTCATACCCCTCTCGTGTGATTCGCGGCTGAATCCCGGAATTCAAAACAGGATTTCGTAGTACAACTGCTTTTTGTTGTGCTGCGAATGTTCGGGGCAGGTGCTGGACGGGCAACCGGGCTCTCCGGGCAGGCCCTGCACGGCAGCATCACGGATGATGCTCTCCAAACCAGACCTCGTCGTACAATTCCCCGATTGTGCGACGAGTGGTCGCGGCAAATTCCTGAAAAAGGCTGCATCCTGCCCCTCCCATTTGTCGCACAGCAGGCGAGCTGTACGACAAAGATCCGGAAAAGTCGTAGCTTGATATATACACAGAATATAACACAGCAATTGGCGGGGCCGGCTTATAAAATAGAACTCGGGTCCACGTCCACAGCAATGCTGACGTTGGACCGGCGCTGATTTTTATGAAACGTCTCCAGTCCGGTTTTCAGGGACTGTTTCATGATGCGTCCGGACGCGTCTTTTTCCTTTTCTCCCATAAGCAGGATCTGCCAGCGATAGTTGTTCTGAATCCTGGACAGCGGCGCCGGCGCCGGACCCAGCATACGGAAAGACTCGTGCGCTGGTATATATTCTGCAACTCGAACAGCGGTTTGCTCGACTTTGGCCTCGTCTTCACCGCGGAACAGGACGTTGATCACGCGGCTATAGGGCGGGTAATTGAGTTTACGACGGTCAAATAATTCGGATTTGAAAAAATTGTCGTAATCGTGTTTTTTGGCATATTGCAGACTGTAATGATCCGGGGAAAATGTCTGGATGATCACTTGACCCAGTTTGTCCTTGCGTCCGGCCCGTCCCGCCACCTGGGTTAAAAGCTGAAACGTGCGTTCAGCCGAGCGGAAATCGGGGAACAGCAGCTCGGTGTCTGCTGAAATCACTCCGACCAGCGTGACATTGGGAAAATCCAGTCCTTTGGCTACCATCTGGGTGCCGAGCAGGATGGGATATTGTCCGGACGCGAATCGCGCCAGCACCTTGTCATGCGCCCGGCGGCCGCGTGTGGTGTCCACGTCCATACGCAGACAGTCGACGCCCGGAAACAGGGTGTGCAGCTCCTCTTCCACGCGCTGCGTGCCGATGCCGCGCAGAAACACGTCGGTGCCGTTGCATTCGGGACAGGTGTCCGGCGACTTGCGAGTATAGCCGCAGTAATGGCATTTCAGCAGCTGGCCGCGAAGATGGTACGTCAGAGTAATGTCGCAGTGTTCGCATTTGGCCAGGTAGCCGCAGTCTTTGCATTTGAACAAAGTGGCGAATCCGCGCCGGTTCAGGAAGAGAATAATCTGTTCGCCCTTGTTCAGTTTTTCTTCAATTTTTTCACGCAGCATACGGGAAAAAATAATCGGATCGGTGCGGCCGATGATGCGCGGTTCGCGTTTCATATCCACAATGCGCACCTCGGGCATGGGCACATTGTCGATGCGCTGCGGCAGTTGCAGCAGATTATATTTTCCGGAATGCACATTATAATACGATTCCACGGACGGTGTGGCGGAGCCGAGCAAGCACACCGCGTTTTCAAGCACCGCCCGCATCACCGCCACATCGCGGGCATGATAGCGCGGCGACTGATCGGTCTGTTTGTACGACGGTTCATGCTCTTCATCGATCACAATGAGTCCCACGTTGCGCAGCGGCGCAAAAATTGCCGAACGCGGTCCGATCACCACAGTATGTTCGCCTTCCCAGGTTTTGCGCCAGGAATCGTAGCGTTCGCCGGCGGACATTCGGCTGTGAAACACGGCCACCTTGTCGCCGAAATGGGCGCGAAAACGCCGAACCGTCTGGGGTGTCAGGGCGATCTCGGGCACCATCACGATGGCGGTCTTGCCCTTCTTTAGCGCGTGATGCAGGGCTTCAATGTAAACCTGGGTCTTGCCGCTTCCGGTGACGCCGTAAAGCAGTAGAGTCTGAAACGATCCGGTGTCCAGGGCTGATTTCAGAGTGCTTAGACTCTGCTGTTGGTCTGAATTCAGAGTCAGGTCGACCGGCTTTTCTACCTGCATTTGGTCGTAATAATCGCGCAGTACTTCGCGTTTTTCTTCGCTGATATATCCTTTTTCAAGCAAAGATTTGAGGCTGGACCGGTTGACACCTGTCGCCTGATACAGATCGCTGCGCGCCAGTTCATGTACCTCCATGGCCATCAGGCATTCCAGCACCTGCGCCTGTTTTGGCGCCTGGCTATGAAGATCATGTATGATCCCGCCCATATCATCGTAGGAAATATCGGATGAAAGTTTAACAATGACTTCATATTTGATGCGCGCTTTGGGTCCGGGCAGAGACAGTTCCATGCGCACCAGCCCCTTCTGGCGCAGGGTTTTCAGCGGTGAATAAATACTGATTCCCATGGCTTTTTCCAGACGGCGGACTGACATGGAATTTTGTGCAGCGAGACGCAGGATGATTTCCGCCTGCCGGGGCGCGCGCGGCTGCAGGAATTCAGCCAGCTCATCCGGTTTGGGATGCGTCAAACGGATCAGACGTTCCGAGTCGATATTGATTCCCGGCGGCAGCGCCGCTTTCAACGCTTCGCCCCAGCCGCAAAGATAATAATCCGCGATCCATTTGGCAGTCTGCAGCACCGCCGGAGTGAACAGCGGCACAGGGTCCAGCACTTCCTCGATTTCTTTGAGTTTTGTTTTCGGAACATCAGTTGTATCCACACGGTCAATGACAAAGCCGGTGGTCTTGCGGGGTCCAAACGGGCACAGCACACGCACGCCCGGCAATGCATCCTCGTAAAAACGTTCCGGAACGATATAGGTAAAAGCGCGCTGAACCGCGACAGGAAACACAACCTGAGCGAAGGGTTTTGGGGTGTTGTTCGGCATGACTTAACTTAGCGGTTTGCAGGGGAAATAACAATAAAAAGTTCAGGCGATTTTAATCCGAATACTGCGCATGTCTGTACACTCAAACTTTCAATTTGAAATCGTGCGGATTTTTTATACATTTAAGAGATGAATTGAGGTGAATAACGATTCGCTTGATTTGAAAACATGTAAGAGGAGAAAACCTGATTATGAAAAAGCTTTTGCTAACCGGATTAATGGTAGCGCTGTTTGCAGCTGCCTGTACGGAAGAAAAGAAAACAACACCCGCCACAGAGTCAGATGAAGCGGTACAGGCGGACAGCGTTCAGACGGCATCGGACTCTCCCTGTGAGCCGGTATCTCAGGCCGTAATTGACAGTATCCAACAAGAGGCCCAGGAAACCAAGGTGGAACAGGTCGCACAAGATGAATATGCGATTCTGGAAACCAGTATGGGAGATATTGTTGTAGAGTTTTTCCCGGATGTGGCCCCGCAGCACAGCCGGTCGTTCAAGCGCCTGGCAACAATCGGCTTTTTCGACTGTACTTATTTTCACCGGGTCATTGAGGATTTTGTTATACAGGGCGGTGATATTATGACCCGTGATGACTCGCCTCTTAATGACGGCACCGGTGGTCCGGGATACAATATTCCTGCTGAATTCAATGACATTCCGCATGACCTTGGCGTGCTCTCCATGGCGCGCAGCCGTGATCCCAACAGCGCCGGCAGCCAGTTTTTCATCTGTCTGTCCCGGGAACGCACCAAACCGCTGGACGGCAAATACACGGTGTTCGGTAAAGTGGTCAAGGGACTGGATGTGGTGCAGGAGATCGGCAGCGTGGAAGTGAAAGAAAATCCCGCAACCGGCGAGCCGTCTTTTCCTGTGGAACCCGTCTATCTTTATAGAGTTTACATGATAAACAAAACTGATCTGTAAAAAAAACAGGGTTTCGCATGAAGAACTATCTTGTATCTTTCTGTCTGCTGTTGATCGCAGGTGCTACCGCTGTTTCCGCTTCTGAAAAAGTCTGGATTTTTTTCGAGGACAAAGGGCCGGCTTTGAAAAAGAGCGGGTGGACGCGGGTGGCAGCTGAATTGTCAGAGCGGGCCAAATCCCGCCGGGCCAAGGTCACTCCGACCGGCAGACGGCTGGTGGATCAAACCGATCGTCCGGTGTATCAGCCGTATTTGAACAAACTGACCGAGTTTGATATCCAGCCCGTAGTGGTTTCCCGCTGGCTGAACGCGGCCAGCGTCCGGGTTTCACCGGAACAGAAACAAAAACTGCTTTCTGAAACATTTATTTCTCATATTCAGCCGGTTCTGCGCGGCCGCCGCAAACCGGTCGCCGCAAAACCGTTGTCCAAATCTCTGAAATCGATGCGTACATTGTACGAATACGGTCCCTCGTTGACCCAGAATGAACTCATCAACGTGCCGGAAACTCATACACTCGGATTGACAGGCAAAGATGTGCTGATCGGGGTGTTTGATTCAGGATTTAAAACCGATTTGCCGGTGTTTGAACATCTGAATATTGTAGACACCCGTGATTTTATTTACGGGGATAATATTGTAGAAAATGAATCTGTGGATGTATCCAGTCAGCACAATCACGGCACGTCGGTGCTGTCGCTGATCGGCGGGTTTCACGAAAACTGGCTGATCGCCCCTGCGTTTGAAGCTTCATTCCTGCTGGCCAAGACGGAAGATATAAAAAGCGAAACCGAGGTTGAAGAAGATTTTTGGATTGCAGCGGCTGAATGGGCCGAGCAGCAGGGCGCAGATATTATTACCACCAGTCTCGGCTATATTGACTGGTACGAACCCTCTGATGCGGACGGGGATACGGCGCCCATTACCCGGGCTGCAGATCTGGCCGTGAAAAAAGGAATTGTTGTGATTGCCTCGGCGGGCAATGAAGGTAACGATCCCTGGACGATCGTTACCCCGCCTGCGGACGGCGACAGCGTGATTGCCGTCGGTGCTGTTGACCTGAACGGAATGATTGCCGGATTCAGCTCAAGAGGTCCGACCGCGGACGGGCGTATCAAACCGGATGTGGTGGCCATGGGATCGAACTGCACTCTGGTGAGAGCGAGCGGCGCCTATTCGAACAACGGCTCCGGAACCAGTTACGCCGCGCCTCAGGTCGCTGCAGCCGTTGCGTTAATTTTGCAGGCGCATCCGGAACTGACGCCCATGCAGGTTCGTCAGGCCCTGGTGACCACAGCCGACCGGTTTACCCGGCCGGATAATATTTACGGATTTGGATTGATTGATGTGCTCAAAGCTGTCAAAGCCTTTGGGCCTGTTGCGGGATTGCCGGATACCACGTCATTTGTCAGTCAATACCCGAATCCTTTTTATCCCTTTCAGCACGGAAGCGCAAAATTTATGATTGACGCCAAATCACAAATACCGGTTACGATTGATATACACAATATTCTGGGTCAAAAAATTGCATCCTTACATGAACCCGGTGTGCTCGGAGCAGGCCAGGTTTTGATGTGGACACCTGAGCGTACGCCTGCCAATGGTATTTATATTTACCGGGTCAAACTGGGCGATCAGACATCCACTGGAAAATTTACAGTATTAAGAAAGCAAAGGTGAGTATTCTGCTAAAACGACCAATTGGTTTGGCCCTCGGGGGAGGCGGGGCAAGAGGGTTTGCACATCTCGGGGTGTTGCGGGTTCTGGAGCGCGAAAAGATACCTATCGATCGAATCGTGGGCACCAGCATGGGAGCAATTGTCGGCGCCATGTACGCGCAGTCCGGTTCCATTGAAAACGTGATATCCAATTTTCAGCAATATCTGGAGCAAAACAGATCCGACCCCCCGGCCCGGAAAGAAAAAAAGAATAAAAAAAGCGAATCACAGCGCTGGTTTGACACTCTCGCCACCCGGTTCCGGGACCAGGTGCTGCTGGGCAAGGGGTCCAAAAAGACTCATCTGGATCCCGAAGATATGATATTTGCTCTGGAAATTTTGCTGCGGGAACAGCCGATCGAAGAAACCCGGATTCCCTTCGCGGCCGTGGCCACCGATGTATTGACCGGCGATGAAGTGATACTCAGTAGCGGACCCATAACATCTGCGGTTGCAGCCAGTTCTGCACTGCCCGGTGTGCTGCCGCCTGTGGAATATGAAGGCAAACTGCTGATTGACGGAGCGGCAACCTCTTCCGTACCTGTACGTGCCGCCAAAAAGTTAATCAAACACAAAAAAATTATTGCCTCTGATGTATCCGCAGAGCTGTCCGAAAAGCCCCGACTGGACAACGCCGTCGATATCGTCATGCGCAATTCCCGAATCACATCAAAGTACTACCGGGATGAACTCGTCAAAGAAGCAGATGTCCTGATACAGCCGCAGGTGGGTAATTTTCACTGGTCTCACTTTGATCACTTGCAGGAATTTATCCGACAGGGTGAAAAAGCAGCGGAAATAAAACTTTCCGAAATCCGTCGCGCTGCACGCTGGTTCTGATATTTTTTATTTTTGATTTGAATATGATAAAAAAGCTGACGTTTGAAGAAATACAGGAAAAACAACCCGACCTGGAGCGTTTACGCACCCTGGAGCGCTGTCCGGTCGTCGTGATTGCGGATAATATACGCAGTCTGCATAACGTCGGAGCTTTGTTCCGCACCAGCGATGCGGTGCGTCTGCAGCATCTGTATTTGTGCGGAATCACCGGACAACCACCGCGCGATGAAATTCGAAAAACAAGTCTGGGCGCCGAGGAATCCGTTCCCTGGAGTTATGTCCCTGATGCGAATCCGCTTATTGCCACGTTGAAACAGCAGGGATATCAGATTGTTGCCCTTGAACATACGAATTCAAGCTGTGATTTCCGCCGGCCGATTTATCGGTTCCCGGTCTGCCTGTTGATCGGTCACGAATATCAGGGCGTGGGGCAATCCCTGCTGGACAAAGCCGATGCCGCGGTTGAAATCCCCATGCACGGCATAAAGCAGTCCCTGAATGTTTCCGTTGCGTATGGGGTGATGATCTATGAGCTTTTAAGACAATATGAACAACTATCGGATATACATGAATATGATTAATTTATGGAATCGATTTAAATCTTTGAATAGTCTGCAAAAACGGGGCATCATCTATATAAGCATTGCGTTGTTGATGATGGCCGGAGAATTAATACTGTGTTCAGCGCCGCGCACCCTTGTGCTCATGCTGTGGGGCGGTGTATTGGGTATTGGGATTCTGGTGTTTACAGGTTTTCGGAGCCGTCGAAAATGAAATTTTTGCGGGTATTATATATCGGATGGGTTGTGGTCTCCGCTGCGAGCGCTGATGGTCTGCATCCGGAAAAACCGACCCAGAATTCGCCCTCTCTCTTTCTTTCTGAACCTCTTTCGAACCCTGTCAATGTACTCCATTATGATGTTCATCTCGCAATTTTCCCGGAACAACAAAGCATATCCGCAAGAGTTGAACTTGAATTGAAACGCACTGATGATAACAGTGAAAACTTTACACTTGATCTGCTCGAGTTACATGTCGATTCCGTTCATCTGAACGGACAGCCGGCTCCCTTTGAACAAACATCGGAACATGTCATTATTCCGTTTTCAGGCGAGACCGAGTTTAAAACCACAGTGTTTTATCACGGCCACCCAGGAAATGACGGAAGCGGCGGTTTCTTTTTCAAAGACAGCGTGATTTATAGTTACGGGGAGGGGTTGAATTCAAATCCTCCGTCCATGCTTCGGTATTGGGTGCCTTCGAATGATATTCCTTCGGACAAAGCGACGTTGGACATGACGGTTACCGTTCCCCGGCCGTTTGATCTGGTGGCCAATGGTGAACTGATTTCAATCACAGAATACGATAGTACCCGAACCTTTCACTGGTACGAAGACGATCCGATTGCAAGCTATCTCATTGCGTTCGCCGCTGCCGACTATGATACATTGAAAACAACCTATACGTCTCTGGACGGACGTGAGATTCCTCTGAAATTTTATATTCTTCCGGGATTTGCACAAGCTGCGCAAACCGACTGGCAGAATATAGGGGATATGATGCGTATTTTTGAAACTCGTTTTGGCCTCTATCCATTCGAACAGTACAGCATGGTGCAGGTTCCTCACAGAGGAGCTATGGAACATCAGAGTATGACCACTTATTCTTCGTCATTAATTACCGGAGATTTGCGTTATGAATATGTAATTGCACATGAACTGGCGCATCAATGGTGGGGAGATTGGGTTACTTTGTCTGACTGGCGGGAAATCTGGCTCAACGAGGGGTTCGCCTCTTACAGTGAAGTGATCTTTATTGAAGATTTTTACGGGCAGCGGTCCAAAAATGAGCATTTGCAGCGGCAGTTTACGCTTTATAAACGCGAAACCCTGCAGCGCGGGCATTTTTCCATTTATGATCCGGAATTTATGTGGGGCGGTACGGTTTATAATAAAGGATCCTGGGTGCTGCACCGGCTGCGCTGGCACACCGGCGATGAGCGATTTTTTCAAATCCTGAAAACCTACGCTTGCCGCTATGCTTTTGACAACGCAACGGTTTTCGGATTCCGATCAGTGGCTGAACAAATTTACGGCCGGTCTCTGGATGATTTTTTCTCAACCTGGCTATGGGGTGCCGGATATCCGCAGCTGCGGATTGCCTGGGATTACCAAACAAGCGGAAATGCTTATAGGACGCAAATTGAAACCGATCAGCTGTTGTTTGATGTGTTCCCGCACCCGTTTCCGCTTGAAATTGAATGGACGTTTCCGCATCGGACTCTGCGCGACACATTGTTTTTTACCCATAAACAACATATTTTCGAACGGCGTTTTGAGGCCCGGCCCGTGAAATTGACTATTGACCCGGATCAGGCGTTGCCTGGCGAATTTGACATGATTTCTGAGCCGCTTCCGTTCGGCTTTGAGCATGAATTATCCGGTTTGGCTCCGATTTATCCCACCCCGGCCCGGCTGGGTCAGAACGTGTATGTGAACTATCATGTTTCCAGCAGAAAAGAGCCGCTGCCGGTAGAGGTTTCGGTGTATAATGTATTGGGCGAACGTATCAGAACTCTGGTTAACCGGCTGCATCTGAGCGATGTGTATAAAATATCCTGGGATGGAACCGCCGGCGATGGCGCTCTGGTGTCCAGCGGACTGTATATCTTAAAGATGCAGGCCGGAGATCGGACACTAAGCCGCAAATTTATCCTTGTAAATCCGTAAATAAAGGAGCCCTGTCATGACAAAAATGGACTGGTTGGGATTAATCGCCTCCTATTTGTATGCATTTGGTATTCTGGCATTATTTGAAAATGTGGGAAAAAAATATCAGTTGCCTCAATTTTTCACCCGAAAACTGACGCATCTTTTTGCCGGATTGTGGACCTGGGGAGTGTTGATGTTGTTTGAGAACAAACTGCCCGGTTTGATTCCGTATGCAAGTTTTATTATTCTCAATTATCTGTTTTACAGAAAGCAAACCTACGGCCATATGGATTCAAAGGAAGATTCTCCGGGTACGGTTTATTTTGCTGTTTCCATTACCCTGTGCATGGCGTTCCTGTGGAACCCCCATGGACCGGCCGATCATGTGTCTATCGCTATGGCGGGCATCATGGCCATGACCCTGGGAGATGCAATGGCAGCGTTAATAGGACGTTACATGGGCAAGCACAGCTTTACATGTTTTAATGCCACAAAAACGCTTGAAGGGTCTGCGGCTATGCTGGTGTTCAGCGCCATTGGGATCTTCATATCGCTTTGGGTGATTCCGGGCTCACCGATTGCGCCGGATGCACCGGTGTTTTCGTTTTCAACCCTGCTCGTCGCGACCGGTGTCGGAGCGGTCGTCGCAACTGTGATCGAAGCCGTTTCTTTGAAAGGATTGGATAATCTGACCGTCCCTTTGGCGACGGCTGCGTTGTTGTACCTTTTATGGGTTTAAAAACAAGGCCGGACTCAAGTCCGGCCTTGCACGGGTTCAGGATTTGGTGTATTCTTCCCAGGTGCTTAGAACCTCGCGTGTCCGGTTGGGCCGGGAAGGTCCGACCAGCCCCTTTTCTTCCATAGCCTCAAGCAGATGATTGACACGGGTGCGTCCCACACCTAATGCTTTTTGCAGGCGTGTTACCGATGCACTCTGTTCTTTGAGCACCGATTCGACTGCTTTGTCATACAACGGATCAGCTTGCTCTGTTTTTGTCACCTCTTGGGTATCCGGTTTGGCTTGTTCAGGTTCTTTGGGTGATGGTGCCGGTTGGGTTTTGCCTGATTTGGGGCGCGGCCGGATGATGAAAAGAACCAGGGCAATTAAAATAAGTAGAATACCAATGATCAAGGTCCACCAGCTGTTCCGGTGTAACTGCTTTATCTCCTGTTCACGCTCCGCTAATTTTTGTTGTTGTGCATTCAGACTGTCTTGACGTGCGGCAAGCTTTTGTTGCTGAGCATCAAGCTTTTTAGCCCTCTGCTCAAGCGTTTGTTTGCGTTGTTCCAATTCTTCTATTTTGGCTTGCAGGGCCACAGAATCCTGTACAGGCTGTTTTATAATCTTTTGTTCTTCCCGGGCTTTTTGTTGTTTTTTTTCAACAGCCGGGGTCCGGCCTGGTTCCTGTTCAGCGCAAAATACTGTGAATACAAGTAAAAGCGCAAAAAATCGTAAAACTTTCATACATCCTCCTTAATCGACTGCAAAATTGATACTATGTTTCTATTTATAGGTGCGTGAATATTAATAACTATAACTTTAATAATAAAAACAACAATTACCAAGGAAATATTCAAAGAATCAGCGGAATTTTACCATGAACAGGACTCTGATAGCCGGTTTTTTGTTATTTTACTCTTTATGCTTTGCGACCGTTGCAGACGGACAATCGTTATTAACCTGGGATCGTGTGAAACAGGATACCAGCGATCTATCTAAAGACACCCCGCTGTATTATCAGGTTTATCGTAAATCATTTCCGGGGTTTGTTCCTGCGGCTGAAAATTTTATCGGGGCTACGCTGGATACCGTATTTCAATTGACAGATTTGGATACAAGCCGCAGCTGGTACTACAAAGTCACCTGCACGGACAGCTGGGGAAACCGCTCCGGTTATGAGAGTTCTGTTTCCAAACTACCATATATCACCACTGGGGTACGCGTGTTTTTGCAAGGCGTCATAACGGGTCAGGACAGCATGCAAACAACGCTTTCTTCAAATCAGCTTTTACCCGCTGAT
The DNA here is from genome assembly GCA_034521575.1 of candidate division KSB1 bacterium. NCBI lineage: Bacteria > Pseudomonadati > Candidatus Zhuqueibacterota bacterium. The sequence continues at coordinate 424,049 of JAXHMJ010000001.1, read as the reverse complement.
TCGCCGTACACCGATGCTCCGCGGAATCTCGATTCGCACCCGGATCATATTGTCGATTGGATCAAAATCGGAATTTCAGGATTCTTTAAACGCGACACCGCGCGCACTGCATTCATTTTTGCTCAGATCGGACGGCCGCGTTGTGGAACCTGACGGTTACACAACCCAAATCGGCTTGCCGAATGTGCTGTCCGGAGAGTATTATCTGCATGTGTTTCACCGCAATCATAAACACATTATATCCTCGGCAAAGTTAACAATGAACAGTTTATCTGATTCTGTCTATGATTTTACAGTCTCTTCAGACAGGTATTACAATGAACAGGGTTGCGTGTCGGTGGGATCAGAGAGATGGGCGCAGCAAGCCGGAGACCTGGATCATGATCATGATGTTGATCTGGATGATTTTTTAATATGGTATAATCAGGCAAAAAATGGATTATCAGGATACAGAATATCAGATATAAATGGCGACGGGATGGTCACAACCCGCGATTATCAATACTGGTACAATGCGTTTTACAGGAATTCACCGGAACATGGCTTTTAAACTGCCCCAGGTATGCCGGGAACTGGAGGTCTGGGTGGAAACAGTGATCAGCTCGCCGTATTCGCTGACCGTGCCGTTCGAATGAACGATCTCGAGTTTATAATAAAAAGTATTCCCCTGACTCTTGAAAATTTTATCGTCCACATAGGTGTAAGTGTGTTCGCCTCGATCATTGTATTCTGCAGCAACCTTGTCAATTTCTTCAAAACTCGTTTTGTCGAGGCTGCGCAGGATATTGTATTCCTTAACGTTATATTCACTCTTTACCGTCCATTCCAGTTCAACCTGATTCAAACTGGTATTGGCCTTGAAATTATCAATAACCGCTCCGGAAAAAACGGTTCCGGTGACGATAAAAAGTGCTATTACTGTAAATCCTGCTCTTTTCATATCCTTAAAAACCCTTTCCTATGATCATATTATATTAAACTATCGTCTAAAAATCAAGTCTTTTTTTCAAAAATGTGATCAATCCCTGATAAACCGCGTCAGCCATTTGTCGGGTTGTTGTTTTATCAGCCAGTTTGATCTCTTGATTCGGATTGGTTAAAAAGTCACCTTCAAGCAGAGATACAAGAAAATCCGGAGCTCCGGTCAAAAAATACATATTATAGATTTCTCCATAGGGATGAAAACCAATGTCCAGCATTTCAGAAAAAATACTGGAGCACAACGCTTCGTTCTGATACAGTGAGAAATAGGTACTGGTACCCTGAACGCGGGTCGGATCGCTGCCGGCACCCACCGCATTGTTGTGCAACGATAAAAAGAACAATGCATCTGAAGCGCGCGCCATATTCAGACGCTCACGCAGGGAAACGGTTGTGTCATTGCTGCGTGTCAGGACAACCTTGGCGCCATTGTCCATCAGTTTTTCAGTGAGCTGTAACGCCCAAAGCAGGTTGATATCTTTTTCTGTGAACCCATAAGGTGATACCGCGCCTTGTTCATCACCGCCGTGTCCCGGATCAACCGCGACGGTGAGTCCGGCTAACGGATGCTGCGGATCGACTGTCGGAGTTCGGCGTATCCTGAATCGCAGTACATTGCCCTCATAGAACGCCTGATATCCCCATAAGTATTCCTGATTCAGGGTTACTGTACATTCACAGACATGGCTGTACGGATGAGAAAAAGACACGCGCTTGACGATATCGGTTTGCGCCAACCGGTACCAGTGCGAAGCCTTGTGGGCGCCGTACAGGGTGAGCACCACTTTAACGGGCCGATCATCCGATTCAAGTTGAAAAGGAACAGCCTGTTCAACCGACAGGCGCAATTCGATCCAATCCCGGGTAATGCGGAGTGTCGGCGCTGATACTGCTGTCCGCGGAAGCGGCGTGCCGGACGGGAGCAGGGTGACATCGTCGCAGGAAATATAAGCCGTTTGCGCGGGTGACAGTTTGATTTTGTAACGATTGTTGATGCGTCCCGTGATATGCAAATGCACTCCGCCGCTGCAGCGGGTTAACGGGGAATAGCTGGCCGATGCAGTGTGTAAAAGCGATTCATGCCGGGTCTGACCGATGACCGGAGTGGTGTCGGATAAAATAATCAATTGACCCGCTGCGGCTGCTGTACGTTTTGTTTTTTTTGTTTCAAGTGTATATTTGATTCCAAGTGGCCGGTGCGGCGGCAGATTCTTCAGCGTTACGTCTGCGTGGTATATGCCGCGGATTCCGCCGGTTTGCGAGGTCGGCAATTCAAGCATGGGAATATTGCCATTCATTTTCTCTATCCTGCATGCGGCATTTGCTCCCGGACTGCCTTTAAACTCGAGAGGGATCATATCACCATTGACCGCCCAGATGTTGTCACGGGGAGTCAGGGTTTCGTGCTCAATGGTGAGCGGCATAGTTGGCGATGTTTTCAAATCCGGCTGCCGATAGACGTACAGAATATTTTGGTCACTTTGCAATCCCAGATAAGCCTGAATGATGATTTGATTCAAGTGATCCTGAAGCGCAACCCGGGTTACAAATGAACCCTGAGGAAAGACCGATACTTTTTGGTCGTTGACAAATACCCGGGCGCCGGAAGGCACCCGGCCGGTAATCCGGAGTTGATCGACGCTGAACGTATCATATCTTGCCGGAAAAGTGATATTCAGGTTCAGGCTGGTGTCCGACGGAGCCGCAGTCAGGACAGCAGAATAGAACAATATAAAGAGATACAGCTGTTTTAATTGGATCATAAGTTTTTCCTGTGGTTATAATTCTTTCCTCAACATACAAAATTTTATGATTTATGCAAGCATGTTTTGTCTGCATATGCTAATAATTTTCATGAAATGATTTATTCAATGGCGGGAACGTAACAAATGAATAAAGTTACCGTATAGTGTAGTGAAAAACATGAGAACCGTGAACAAATGCGGGAGGATGACTTTGAAACGAAAAAGACGGACAAGATGGGTTGTCTGGAGCGTGACGATACTGGCAGTTGCAGCTTCTGCATATATTTTCTGCTCCGGCGGCAAAAATGAAGAACAAGGGCGAAAAACGGTAAAAGTTGAACGCAAAACCATCATAGACAAGGCTCTGGCCGTAGGCGCGATAGAGCCGGTTGATGAAATTGCCGTGAAATCCAAAGTCTCGGGTGTCGTTGGAAAGCTTTATGTAGAAGAAGGCGACTTTGTGGAAAAAGGCTTCGTTGTCATGGATGTTCGCCCGAACCCCACTCCCCTGGAACTTGCGCGCACCAAACGCAATGTCGAAATGGCCGGGATCGAGAAAGAGCAATTGTTAAAAGAGCTCAAGCGTAAAAAACAGATGAAAGAAAAAGGTTTGATGTCCGATCAGGAATACGAAGAGATCAAACAGCGATATGACCAGGCAGCGCTACAGTATCAAATCAACAAAGAGCAGCTGGACCTGATTGAAAAAGGCAAAGTGCGAATTGATGATCGTGATATTGAAACCGTGGTAAAAGCTCCGATTACCGGATTTATTCTGGAACGTCTGGTTAACCAAGGCGATCCGGTGGTTCCGTTAACTTCCTATCAGGCCGGCACACCTCTGCTCAGCATGGCCAATATGTCCAATCTGGTGTTCAAGGGAACGGTCGATGAAATTGATGTCGGCAAGATCAGCGAAGGTATGCCTTGTCAGCTGAAAATCGGTGCATTGCCGGGACAACAGGTTGATGGTCATGTTAAACTGATTTCCTTAAAAGCGGAAAAAAAGGACAATACCACGGTGTTTCCGGTTGAAATTGCCATTGACGACACGCACGGTGCACAGCTGCGAGCGGGATTTTCCGCCAACGCCGATATTATTATCGCGCAAAAAGACAGCGTTTTGTCGGTTCCGGAACGGGTTGTGACATTTGAGAATGATTCGGCCTACGTGATGATACCCAGGGGTCAGGAAGAGTCGGAAAAGGTGTTCATTGAAACCGGCCTCAGTGATGCCATTCAAATTGAAGTGACCTCCGGTCTTGAAGAAGGTCAAAAAATATTGGAAAAAGAACCCAAAGAAATCATTTAGGATCAAACACATGGCTCAATTTCGTGATACCTTACGGGAAGTTTTACTCTACCTGCGCCAATACAAAGCCCGTACATTGATGACGATGTTCGGCCTGATATGGGGGACACTGACGGTGGTTTTTTTGCTTTCTTTTGGTGTCGGAGTGGAAAAGTCAATGAAAAAGAATATGCACGGTATGGGTGAAGGAATCGCCATCTTGTGGCCGGGCACCACCACCAAAGTGTTCAAAGGCTATAACCGCGGCCGTTCCATACGCTTTCGCCCCGATGATGTCGAATATCTCAGAACTCAGGTTCGTGCGTTTAAAGCCATCAGTCCGGAATATATTAATTACAACACACCTGTTCGTGTGGGCGAAACGGTGAACAAGACAGCGATCACCGGTATCACACCCGAATACGGACCCATGCGCAATGTGATTGCTCAAAAGGGCGGACGCTGGCTCAATCAACCGGATTTGGACGAACGCCGGCGCGTGGCGTTTATCGGATATGAACTGCGCGACCTGTTGTTCGGCAAAGGCGCCGATGCGGTAAACAAACAAATCTATATTTATGACACACCGTTTCTGGTGATTGGCGTGCTCAAGGAAAAAACGCAGCCTTCCAGTTACGGGGTGCGTGACCACAGTCGGGTGTTTATTCCCATTACCACACATGAATCGTTATTGGGTCGACGCTATTTAAATGATATTGTCTATCAGGTCAAAGATCCCACACGCTCCAAGCAGGTTCAGGATAAAAATTTATGAGGCGTTCGGCAAACGCTTTAAATTCGATCCGTCGGATCAGAACGCTCTGGGTATCTGGGATACGACGGACCAGGATAAATTTATCCATTTTTTCAGTCTCGGATTCAAAATTTTTCTGGGAGTGCTGGGTTCGCTCACCCTGATGGTCGGCGGTATCGGACTCGCCAATATCATGTATGTGGTGGTTAAAGAACGGACGCGGGAAATCGGTATCAAGCGTTCGATCGGCGCGCGCCGCAAACAAATTATGACCCAGTTTCTCGTCGAGACCTTTTTTATTATCGGTATCGGTGCGGCTATCGGGTTTGCCCTGGCGCTCGTTTTGATTAAACTCGTCAGCATGCTGCCCATAGAGGAGTATGTGGGACACCCCGAAGTGTCATGGACTGTTTTATTGACGTCCGTATCGATTTTGGCTCTGGTTGGTTTTCTGGCCGGATTTTTCCCGGCGCGCAAAGCATCGCGGCTGGATGTGGTTGAATGCTTGCGTTATTAGATGATAAACTTTTGGAAGACATATGAACAGCTTGATCATGTTAAAAGAATTTTTTGCCGACATTAAGCAGCAAAAGCTGCGGGCATTTTTGACAACCCTGGCCATTATCTGGGGTACTTTTTCCATTATTTTATTAATGGCGTTTGGAAAAGGGCTGGGGTTCAGAATGCGGGAAAGTTTTTTGAATGCCGGTGATATGATTATCAGGATTTACGGCGGACAAACCACACAAAAATATAAAGGCCTGCCGGTGGGCCGTCGTATTCGGCTGGTGGAAGAGGATATGTGGCTGTTAAAAAAATCGATCCCGGAAATTGACGGTGTCAGCTGTCAACACAACCGGGGCGTGCATTTGCGCAACGGTGATAAAGCCGCACGCACACATATGGAAGGCGTGTTTCCTGAATTCGAGTGGCTGCGCCGGATGCCGCCCGCCTTTGGAGGCCGTTTTATCAATCGGAATGATGTGGTCGAACGCAGACGCGTTGTGTTTCTCGGCGGCGAGATTGCCGGAGAACTGTTCGGACGACCCAATCCGGTGGGAGAAACGGTCCAGGTGGACGGACTGCCGTTTACGATTATCGGCACTATGCCGAAAAAGACGCAGACGTCTATGAACAACGGTCCGGATGACCGGCGCGCCATTATCCCGTTCAGCACCTTTGAAAGCATTTACGGCTATCATTACATCAGTGAATTGATTGTCCATCCGGTGACTCCCAAGGATGCCGAGTATGTGGAACAGCGCGTTCGCGAGATTCTTGGAAAAAAGTACAAGTTTGACCCCTCGGACAAACACGCTGTGCCCATGTGGAATTTTGTCGAGCAGGAAAAACAATCGTCCAAGGTGTTTACGGGCTTGAATATTTTTCTCGGCTTTATCGGCGCCATGACCCTGGTCATCGCCGGCGTTGGAGTCGCCAATATTATGTATGTGGTGGTCAAGGAACGTACCCGGGAAATCGGCGTCAAACGCGCCATCGGCGCCAAGCGCCAGCATATTTTGTCCCAATTTATTTTCGAGTCCCTGCTGTTTGCCCTGATTGGCGGTGGTGTGGGGCTGCTGCTCGCTGCCGGTATCATCAAACTGGTGCGTATGATTCCGTCCGGAGCTGACGGGCCGATGCAGTTTCTCGGCAATCCCGTCATGTCTCCGGTGATCGTATTGATCACCATCAGTCTTTTGGCTGTCATTGGTTTGCTGGCCGGATTTTTCCCCGCCCGAAAAGCGGCCCATGTAGAACCGGTCGAAGCGCTTCGTTACGAGTAAACCTCCCAAACCGGAATAGTCGATTTGCTCCCGGCTGTTCCGGTTGTTCCCCAATAAAAAAAGGGTGTACCAGAGTATACCCTTTTTTATTGTTACACAGAATTTTTAAGCGTCAGCGGCTGCTAAACAGCATCTATATATCTGTTCACAGCTTTTGCAACCAGCCGGCCCTGATAAATGGCCTGAACCACCAGTGAAGCTCCCATCACGGTGTCACCGCCGGCAAAGACGCCGGCATTCGAACTCATATAGTTCGAGTCGACCACCACATTGCCGCGTGCATCTGTTTCCAGATTCCAGTCTTTAACAAGAGGGCCGGGATCCAGATGCAGAAATCCCATAGCCAGCAGGACCAGATCTGCCTTGAGTTCAAAGCCACTTCCTTTTTTCTCCTGCATCTGCCATTTGCCGTTATCATTTAGAGTCCAGTCCAGTTCCACGCCGCGCAATGCGGAAACCTGTTTGTCGCCTTTGAGTTCTTTGGTCAGCAGGCTCCATTTGCGTTCACATCCTTCCTCGTGAGAAGAAGAGGTGCGCAGGATGTTCGGCCATTCGGGCCACGGATTACGCTCGGTCCGCGTCAAGGGCGGTTTGGGCAAAAGTTCGATCTGGGTCACGGATTGGGCGCCCTGGCGAATGCTGGTCCCGACACAATCGGACCCGGTATCGCCGCCGCCGATCACCACCACTTGTTTTCCGTTTGCCGATATTTCCGGGCGTTTTAAGGATTCGCCGCTGACTCGACGGTTCTGCTGCGCAAGAAATTCCATGGCAAAGTGCACACCGTCGAGATCGCGTCCCGGAACATCAAGGTCCCGCGGAATTGTCGCGCCGGCGGTGATCACAATCGCGTCATAAATTCGGCTTAGATAGCGAGCGGATATATCGCGACCGGCCTCCACCTCTGTCTCAAATTTCACCCCTTCTTTTTGCATTTGCTCCATACGCCGATCGATCAGCCATTTTTCCAGCTTGAAATCCGGGATACCGTAACGCAAGAGACCGCCGATCTTTGCATCGCGCTCCATCAGGACAACCTCATGACCGCTTCGAGCCAGCTGCTGGGCAGCAGCCAGTCCCGCCGGGCCGGATCCGATCACCGCCACTCGTTTGCCTGTTTTCTGAACCGGTAGTTCAGGCTGAATCCATCCTTGTTCAAATCCGCGTTCAATGATTTGCAGTTCGATCTGCTTAATACTGACCGGCGGCTGATTAATGCCCAGGGTACAGGCGGTTTCACACGGAGCCGGACACACCCGGCCGGTGAATTCCGGAAAATTATTCGTTGAATGCAGAACCTCGAGAGCCTGCTTCCATTGCCCCCGGTAGACGAGATCATTAAAATCAGGAATCCGGTTTTCCACCGGACAACCGTAGGAATGACAGGAGGGAACACCGCAGTCCATGCAGCGGGCCGCCTGTACGGTCAGTTTTTCCAGAGGCAGACAACTCGTAAACTCTTTGTATGATTTAATTCGCTGATGCACCAGCTGTTTGGGCGCCTCTTCGCGTTTGTATTCAAGAAATCCAGTTGCTTTAGCCATCAAACACCTCCTCAGTAGCCGCCACAGCGTCTCGTTCGGTTTCTTCGTGTACCCGCATGCGTTCCAATACCTTTTTATAATCTATGGGCATCACCTTGACGAAAAGCGGAAGTTGCGCTTCCCAGTTGTCCAGGATGAATTTTGCCCGTGCGCTGTTTGTATAGTTGTAATGATTCTGAATTAAATTCCACAATTGCTCCCGGTCGGTCTGGTTCCAGACGCTTTCCAGATCGACCATGTCCAGGTTGCAGCGTGTGTCGAACATTTCGGTTTCGTCGTACACATAGGCGATACCGCCGCTCATACCGGCGGCAAAGTTATTGCCGGTTTTACCCAGAATAACCGCCACACCACCGGTCATATATTCGCAGCCGTGATCGCCGACGCCTTCGACCACCCCGACCGCGCCGCTGTTTCGAACCATAAAGCGTTCGCCGGCCATACCGTTTACATACACTTTACCGCCGGTGGCGCCGTACAGGAGCACGTTTCCAACGATGATGTTTTCATGCGGATCAAAGCCGGCGTTTTCCGGCGGAACCACCACAATGCGGCCGCCGGACATGGACTTGCCCATGTAATCATTGACGTCGCCCTTTAGCATGATATTGACACCCGGCGCCAGAAAAGCCGCGAAACTCTGTCCGGCGGAACCGTTAAAATTGATCGTCATGGGATTTTTCTCCAGTCCGCGCGGACCCAGGTGTTTTACAATATGTCCGGACAGCTCGCGCGCAGACGGTCCGGTGTATGTTCCGGATCGGTATGCTGATGTTGATGCGTTCGCCGTTTTTGATCGCCGGTTCGCTTTGTTTAATCAGTTCCTGATCCAGCTCTTCATAGGGATTGGCTTCCTGTTCACGTATTTTGTGTCGTGAAACACTGTCATCCACTGTATAATCCAGCAATGGATTCAGATCCAGAGTTTTGGCTTTCCAATGCGTTTTGACAGCTTTATAATTCAGCTTGTCAACCCGGCCCACCATGTCCTCAACCGTCCGGAATCCCAGCATGGCCATATGTTCTCTGAACTCCTGAGCAATGAATCGCAGAAAGCGTTCGACGTAATCAGCGCTGCCGCCGAAACGTTCACGCAGGCGTGGATCCTGTGTGGCCACGCCGACCGGACAGGTGTTCAGATGGCATTTGCGCATCATCACACAACCCAGACAGATCAGCATGGACGTGCCGAATCCGTACTCTTCAGCGCCAAGCAGGGTGGCGATCGCCAGATCTCGCCCGGTTTTCAGCTGACCGTCCGTCTGGATGCGGATGCGGTCGCGTAAATGGTTGTTCATGAGGGACTGGTGGGTTTCCGCAACCCCCAGTTCCCAGGGAAGTCCGGCGTGCTTGATCGCAGTGAGCGGTGAGGCGCCGGTGCCGCCGTCGTGACCGGAGATCAGCACTGTATCCGCTTTTGCCTTGGCAACTCCCGAGGCAATGGTCCCGACACCGACTTCAGAGACCAGTTTGACAGAGACATTCGCGTTCGGATTCACCGCTTTTAAATCAAAGATCAATTGGGCCAGATCCTCAATGGAATAGATATCGTGATGCGGCGGTGGTGAGATCAATGTCACGCCCGGCGTGGTGTGCCGCACGCGTGCAATTTCTTCATTCACCTTGTGTCCCGGCAGCTGGCCGCCTTCCCCCGGCTTGGCGCCCTGGGCCATTTTGATTTGAAGCTCGTCCGCGTTCATCACATATTCCGTGGTCACACCGAAGCGCCCGGATGCGATTTGTTTGATGCGCGATCGTTTGCTGTCGCCGTTGGACAGCGGGATGTAGCGCGCCGGGTCCTCGCCGCCTTCGCCCGAGTTGCTGCGCGCTCCCAAACGGTTCATGGCAACGGCAATGGCCTCATGCGCTTCCTTGCTGATCGATCCGTAGGACATGGCGGCGCCTACAAACCGTTGTGTGATGGACTCGACCGGCTCTACCTCTTCAATCGGAATGGGTTTGCTTTTTTTAAAGCTCAGTAAACTGCGCAGCAGGGTCATGGATGCGGCTTGATTGTCAAGATAACTGCTGTATTCTTTGAACAGGTTATAATCGTTTAAACGCGTCGACATCTGCAGTTTGTAAATCGCTTCCGTGGTCCACATGTGCTGTTCGCTGTTTTTGCGGATGTGGTATACACCGCCGGGATTCAAAAGACTTGGTATTTTACCCTTTTCGGGAAATGCGATCCGATAGCGGCGTTTCACCTCTTCAGCAATTTCCTCCAAACCGATACCGCCGATCCGGCTCGCTGTTTTGCAAAAATACTGATCAATGACCTGCCGGTTCAGACCGACTGCTTCGTATATCTGTGATCCGAAAAAGCTGTGCAGGGTAGAGATACCCATGCGGCTCATGGTTTTTAAAAGACCCTTTTTCACCGCAACGATATAATTATCCATAGCCACTTCGGCTGTCGGCACATGTTCCAGCCAGCCGCCGGAGGCCAGTTCCTTGATGGAAGCCATGGTTACATAGGGACAGATCGCGTCGGTTCCAAAGGCAATTAACAATGCAAAATGCATCACTTCTCTCACTTCACCGGTTTCCACAACAATTCCGGCAGAGGTACGCAGTCCCTGCTTGATTAGATAATGGTGCAGACCGGATGCGGCCAGCAAAACCGGAATCGGGGCGCGCTCCACAGACATATTACGGTCCGTAAGAATGATCAGAGTAGAACCGTTTTTAATGGCTTCCTCGGCTTGTCTGAAAATACCGTCAAGCGCGGCGTTTAAAGACTTTCCGCCGCCCTCCAGGGAATAGAGCATATCGATTTCCGTGGTCTGGATGTACGGATTGTCCTGTTGCCGGATTCTGGAAAGATCGCTCGAGGTCAACACCGGATGCTGCAGTTTCAAACCGCGGTAATGTTCGGGGGTTTCTTGCAAAAAATTTTTTTCCCGGCCTACAAAACTCTCCAGTGACATGACCAGTTCTTCGCGGTACGGATCGATCGGCGGATTGGTCACCTGAGCGAACAGCTGTTTGAAATAATTAAACAGCAGCTGGGGCTGTTCGGACAATACCGCGAGCGACGCATCATTCCCCATCGATCCGACAGCTTCCTGTCCGCGAACCGCCATGGGGGAAATAATCATTCGCATTTCTTCATCTGTATAATTGAATGCCAGCTGCAGCTGACGCAGTTTTTCGGTATCGATATGCGGCACCCGAGACGGAGCAAAAAGACCGCGCAGTTCGATATGGTTTTGTTTCACCCAGCGACGATACGGCTTTTGTCTGGAAATTTTTGCCTTGATCTCATTGTCCGGAACGATGCGTTTTTGTTTGAGATCGACCAGAAACATTTTGCCCGGTTGAAGTCGTCCGCGCATCATAATGCGCTCCGGTTCAAACTCAAGTACACCGGTTTCGGACGCCATAACCACAATACCGTCTTTGGTTACCGTATACCGGGCCGGGCGCAGACCGTTCCGGTCCAGGGTGGCGCCGATATAACGGCCGTCAGTGAACGCAATGGCGGCCGGTCCGTCCCATGGTTCCATTAACGCAGAATGATATTCATAAAACGCGCGCTTGTCTTCACTCATACGAATCTTGGGACCATGCGCTTCCGGGATCATCATCATCATGGCATGCGGCAGGGAACGACCCGCATGCACCAAAAGTTCGAATGCATTGTCAAAAACGGCGGAATCACTGCCGTCCTCCGCGATAACCGGTTTCAGATGCTCAATGTCGTCTCCAAACAGCTCGGACTGTATTTTGGCTTCGCGCGAGCGCATACGGTTGATATTGCCGCGCAGGGTGTTGATTTCACCGTTGTGAGCCAGCCAGCGGAACGGTTGCGCGAGTTTCCAGGTCGGAAGCGTGTTGGTGCTGTAACGCTGATGCACCAGAGCAAATGCGGACTTTAACAGTTTGCTGTTCACATCTTTATAGAATTCGGTCAATTGAGTGCCCGTGATCAGTCCTTTATAGACAATCACCCGGCTGGACAACGAGACAATATAAAAGTGGCTGGTGTCTACCTGCTCCCAGCTTTGAATTTTCTTTTCCGAAATGCGCCGGATTACGTACAGCGTCTGTTCAAAGCTGTCATCGTTGGCATTTTTTTTGATAAACACCTGCTCAATGACAGGCTGGGTGGATTGCGCCAATTGACCCAGACCGCTCCCGTCCACCGGTACGGTCCTCCACCCCAGTACGGTACAACCCTTGTCGGTTGCGGCTTTTTCAATGATGGACCGGCAGTCCTGCCGCAGACCACTGTCCGTGGGAAGAAAAATCATCCCGGCTGCATAGTCGCCCGCTTCCGGCAGACTGAATCCCAGTTTGGCCTCTTGGGAACGGAAAAATTCATGCGGCAGCTGGAACAGCAATCCGGCCCCGTCACCTGTTCCCTTGTCCCCGCCGATGGCTCCGCGGTGTTCAAGATGTTTCAGGATATTGATTCCGTCCAGTACGATATTGTGATGGGGTTTGGCATCCAGGTGCGCGATAAATCCGACACCGCAATTATCGTGTTCAAATTGGCGCTGGTATAATGCAAAGTCCGGTGATTCACCGGCTGCATTTCGTTTTACGGGTATAGCGTGTTTGGTTTTTGGCATAGGCTCTGTCCTTTTATTTCAATCCCGTTTGCAGACAATTCTTTGATTGGGTACGGTTTGCCCTTTATAGAATCAAAGTTTTACCAGGAATTTACGTCAGACGGGACGCAAAACATTCAATCGCATGCGGAAAGAATAACAGTAAACGGTCTGTTTCGCAGTTAAATGACGATCCATTGTATCATGGGATTCATTTAATCTGCAAATAAAATGCCAGTCATGCTTTACCATTTGAATTTAAGGGTACTGTTATTATTAGACTTGGTTGAATATGAACGACGCGGTGTAAAGGTGTTTACTTGAAAGATACAAATATGTGTTAAAAAATAATAAAAAATACAAAAAAGAAAGATTAAAATGATTCAATTTTGTGGGATGGTTTGAGGGTAAATCGAGTAAATATCACATGCTTTCTCTTGTTTTATAGTGAATTAAGCTAACTTGATCCTTTCCGACAACTTTGTCTGTAAATATTACAAAAATGAAGGCATAAAGTCCATAAAACAACAATAATGTATGTATAAAATTTGTAAAATTTAGGCCTGGAATATTTTTCCGGCTTTTTTTTGTTACTCTATTGGTTTTAACAAAAGGAGAAAACTATGACAAACAGAAGATCATTTATTAAAAATTCGGCTCTGGCAGCGGGAGCCGCGGTTGCCGCCACCGGACTCTGGGGTGACGAGAGTTTTGCCGGTACTCCGGCAACCAATGAACAAGGCGAATATGTGCTGCCGCCGCTGCCGTATGATTATGATGCGCTGGAACCTGTTATTGATGAGCAGACCATGCGCTTGCATCATGATAAACATCATGCTGGCTATGTCAGGGGGCTGAATGCAGCGTTAAAGGCATTGGAAAAAGCCCGTCAAAATTCTGATTATAGTCTGGTCCAGCATTACACGGGCAAAGCCGCTTTTGCCGGGTCCGGTCATATTCTGCATGCGATTTTCTGGAGCAATATGAGTCCAGAGGGCGGCGGCCAGCCCGCAGGTGAACTGGCTGCAAAAATTGATTCTGATTTTGGCAGTTTTGAAACATTCAAACAGCAATATATTGCAGCTGCTTCAACTGTTGAAGGAAGCGGCTGGGGTGTTCTTGCCTTTGAACCGCTGGGTCAGAAGCTTGTGGTGCTTCAGGCTGAAAAACATCAAAATTTAACCCAGTGGGGTGTCGTACCCTTGTTGGTGATTGATGTATGGGAGCACGCCTATTATCTGAATTATCAAAACCGGCGTTCAGAATACGTTGAAAATTTCTTTAAAATCATCAATTGGGATAACGTACAAAAGCGGTATAAACACGCCGTGTCCTGATCATTCTAAAAAATGCACCCGCTTCCGGGTGCATTTTTTATTCCATTTCTACAAAAATTTTCTTACCTTGATCATTGGAAAAAAATGCTATTAACAGGAATCTGGTTATGAAAGCTTCGGTTATTATACCGTCCTATGATCAAAAACATGTCATATTTGACGCCCTGACCTCTGTCATGCGTCAGAGAACCTCGTTTGAATATGAAGTTATTGTAGTCGAGTCCACCGGAGATGATACGGCTGATTTGATAGAGGAGCGTTTCCCCGAGATCCGTGTGATTCGGCTGCCGCAGCGTGCCTTTCCCGGCACTGCCCGCAATCAAGCCATCAAGGTAGCCCGGGGTGACTATCTGGCGTTCACAGATACGGATTGTATTGTGCATCCGGATTGGCTGGAACAGTTGCTCATGAGCCATGAACGCGGTTATCCGGTGATCGGCGGCATGGTTAAAAACGGCACTCCCGGTGATATTCTGGGGACTTGCGATTATCTGCTCGAATTCAGTGATTTGATCAAACCCAAAGAGACCCTTGACAATACTCATTTTGGAACCTGTAATCTCTCATTCAGCCGGGATGTGTTCAGCGAGCACGGTTTGTTCATTGATCAGGTCAAGGGCAGTGACAGTTTATACTGCCGACAAATCGAGCGCAAGGGCCTTGCGCTCTTTTATCAACCGGAAGCTGTGATATGGCACAAAAACCGGACCAATCTGAAAAAAATTATGCGCAATCAGTATGAACTGGGTTACGGCGCTGCGATCAATCGACACCGCTATCATCTAAAGGGAAAAGTGTTTGTCAATGTCCCGTGGCTCATCCCATTTTTGCCCGGCGTTCGCATACTTGCGATCGGTAAACGACTTTTGAAAAATAATTTGATGTTATTCGCACAATTTTGTCTGTTGTTTCCGCTGATTCTGACAGCGCTGCTGGTGTACACAGCAGGTTTTATAAAAGGACGCGAGTTTGCATTACGAGGATAAATACTATGAAGGATAATAATAACGCAGGGGTTACAAATTCAAAAATAAAGTTTTGTGATCTGTCCTGCGAATATGCCGAGTTTCCGTCTGAAGAAAATATTGACGGCGCAAAAAGCTGCCGGACGTTTGCAGCCCTGTATTGCACAAAACTGAATCGGCTGGTCACAAAAAATGCCCCTTGTGCGGTGTTGTTTGGAGCCCGCCGTCCAAAGTCATCAATATAACAACACCACCACAGGGATATCCCTGCGGTGGATGTAATCAGTCTTCTTTAACATATCCTTCACGCTGTGCGTATTTTTCCAAAATACGCTGTAACATGCGTCTGCCGCGGAACAACCGGGACATGACCGTGCCGCTGGGCCGGTCGATGATTTCAGCAATTTCCTTGTAGGAAAAACCTTCTACATCCGCGAGCAATACAACCATACGAAAATCATCCGACAGCTGTGACAAGGCAGACGTAATCTCATCATCAAACAGTTCCTTATACTTGTCCTTGTCAAAATCATCCCACTCGCCGACATCTTCATCGGCATCCGAGTTTTTGTCTTCCAGTCCGTATTCAACTTTTTCCAGCTGGACTTGTTGCGGGGTCCGGACTTTTTTTCTGTATCGGTTGATAAATGTATTCGTCAGGATTTTGAATATCCAGGCTTTGAAATTGGTGCCTTTTTCAAATTTGTCAAAGAATCGATAGGCTCGAAGATATGTATCCTGTACAAGGTCTTCAGCTTCCTGGGTATTATGCGTATACCGCAGTGCGGTGCTGTAAAGAGAATCCATGTGTTCGAATGCAATCTCTTCGAACGCCTGTTTTTGTCTTTGACTTTCATTCATCATCATCATCCTCCCAAAGACTCTACTCTCTGCTGCCACTAATCAGGGCGCGAGTCAAATAGTCTATTCATCGGCAATAGATCAGCCTGTTATTCTCCTTCGCCTGCGGGAGCTCTTCTCTGGCCCAATTGTGCATCCAGCATCAACAAGCCCTGTCCGGACGTTCCGATACGGTCCAGTTTGTCCAGAATGCTGTTCATCGTCGCTTCTTCTTCAACCTGTTCAGTGACATACCAGTCGAGAAACGTCTTGGTGGCGTGGTCGTTCTCTTTCAGCGCCAGATCAATTAGTGAATGGATTCGACCGGTGACGTATTTTTCATGTTCAAAAGATAGCGTAAATATCTCTTTGACATCTTTGAACTCGGCTTTTGGTTTTTCGATGGCATCCAGGATAACACGGCCGCCCTGCTCATTGACATAGCCGTAAAATTTCATGGCATGTTCAACTTCTTCCTGAGCCTGGGCCTTCATAAAGTTGGCCATGCCGTCCAGACCGTCCGCTTCCAGAAAAGATGCCATGGATAAATAGAGATATGATGAATATAATTCTTTATTAATTTGTTCGTTTATTGCTTTTTCCATCTCTTTTGAGATCATGAGGGGTCTCCTTTGTTGTTCACGACAATAGAGTTGCTAAAAGATAATTATTATTTATTAATTTGCAAATCTTTATTTATTTGATTCAGAAAAATATTAAAAGATTCAAAATTATTGAAAAAAACGCGTCTGACCGCTTGAAGATTTTGCTTTTTTCGCGCCAAGATCGTATATTTACAGAAAAAACGACAATGGTTGTGTGAATAAATTTAAAACGATAATCCTTTCTTTGATCTGGCTCTGTATCCTGTGTCTTGAACTGATTGTATGGAACGTAACCATACGTAGCGGGCTTTTTAGTGTCAATGCAGTGACGGATATGGGCGCCAGCTTGCTTTCCGATGTGATCTGGATTCCTGTGGCGCTGCTGCTTCCGTTCATTGCGGTTGGGCTGATCAGTAAACAGCGTCCGATCCCGGTCAAAATGCTTCTGTATGCGCTTGCTGTTTGCATTGCGCTGGCCGGCCTCTTGTACCTGCCGACATTTTTCAGATACCTGTTTGTTTTACTGATTTTATATTTCGTCATTCTCTTGTATTCTGCATACAGGGAAAGTCTATCCGTTCATCATTTATTTTATACGCTGGTGGTGCTGTGTTTGGTTTATCATTATAATACTCAGCTGCTTCCTCCTGTCAAACCGGATGCAAAAGCACCTCAGAATCTAAGAGTGATGAGCTGGAATATCGGTATGGATGCAGAGCGGATGGAATCCGAGCAAATGGTCGGGTTTATCAGGCGAGAAAATCCGGATATAATCTGCATCCAGGAATTTCAAACCGGGCAGCGTCGTGTATTCGTTGACCAATTATCCGATCAATATCCCTATCAGAAATGGTCAAGACGTGTGTCGGATTATGGTGGCGGCGCCATTTTGTCCCGTCTCCCGTTTCTTCATTCCGAGCTGGTGAGCATTAATTCAGAGTACGACCCGGACAGCCCGATCACCATTACGCATGCCTCGGTCAGCTGGCGTGACAAACAAATTGATGTGTATAATTGCCATTTACATCACAGTGCCAATTATCTCCTCGAACAGTTTATGGGCAAACGGGACTTTAAGTTGTATAATCATGACGCTCAAACCGGTTACATGCGTCACCGCGACGAGGCTCGTCAGCTGGCTTCCAGGTTATTTCCGGTGGAGCGGCCCTTAATTGTCACCGGGGATTTTAACGATACCCCCAACAGTTGGGTCTATCAATTGTATTCAAAATATTTAAAGAATAGTTTTGCGTCCGCCGGGTGGGGGTTGGGAACTACTTTTGCAGAATATCGTATAACCGACAAAGTGCCTGTACCCGTCAAAGCGGAAAAAATCAACATTTTGCGTATTGACCATATTTTTTATTCTCATGATTTTCAGGCTTTTGAAACGCAAGTATACAATACGGTTGAATCCGGGCATAAACCCCAAATTGTGACTCTGGTGCCTTTGTTTTAAGCTGTCGGTAGTGAGGGGTACAAATATTTTACAATTTTTTCAGGCCAACGGCATACTATGTGCTATGTGATATGACTCTATTATCTCTTTTTGAATGCGATTAATTGACTGGAGCCTAAAATGGCAAACAAATTATTATTATTATTAATATTATTATCACCGTCTCTGCTTGCCGCCCAGGTTTCCATCGGCGGCGGCAAAGGATTGATGCGGATTTACGAAGCGGATGCCATCGAGTATGGCCGGTTTTACACAAGTTCGGTTTTTCAGGGCTATGCTACGCAGCTGAATACAGAGTCATCTCTCAGCGAATTGTATACCTGGCACCTGGGTTTTTCTCTCGGTCTGCCTTATGCAACCGAAGTTTTTCTTCATGTGATCCCGTATCATGATGATCAGAGGCATATTTTTGCACCTCCCGGAGATACAAAAATCGGTTTAAAGCATACCCTGGCGCAGCCAACCCCTTTATTTTCTCTGGCTGCCGCAGGGTATCTGGAGGCTCCAACAGCCGCAATCCACCCGATTCCCTTTGAACCGTATAGCGAAGACGGACTGGGATGGGCGATGCTTACAGCGGCTTCCTTTAATTTTAAAGAATCCAATTTGAATATACCGCTTAAATTGAGTTTGAATTTGGGCTATAAGGATCATAATATAAGCAATGATGTGTTTGCCGGCATCACGGATCAATTGATAGGCGGACTGGCTGTCAAATACGCTGTGAAAAAAGTATTGATTTACAGTGAACTGAGCGGCGAATATTTTTTCAATAAAACAGACCTGCCCGCATCTTATAACTCGGTTCGATATACCCAGGGTGTAAAATTTTATGGACCTTACCAGATTCTCTTTGATGTGGCCGGGGATATTGATCTTTCGCAGTCTAAACGGAAAGCCGGCAATCAGTCACATCGGTTTTACGAAGATTATGCAGACTGGCGAATTATGTTTGGAATGACCTATTCTTTTCATTTATTTTATAAAAAAAACATCCAGGAACTGGAACGCGAACAGCTCAAAGAACAAAATATCAACGAAATTCGGCGGCAGCGGCAGGACATCAACAAAGAACTTGAAGAATATCGCAAAAAACTGGAAAAAGAAAAGGAAAAAGATCTCCCGTTTTAATGCAGAGGGTGTCATTTTAGGGCATGAAAAAGAGAATAAACATTAGGGTTGCAGTGTATTGCCTGGTTTTCCTGACCGGCGTGGTTGAATTGCAGGCTCAGGAAACACAACAGGCTCAGGTGGAAAAAGTATCGAACAAGATGTTTTTTCAGGCCCTGCAGCTTTATAAAGAAATGAAATTCTGGGATTGCGCACGTGAACTTTCCATTCTACTCGATTTTAATCCGGGTTATTCACAGATGGATCATGCTCTGTTGATGCTGGGCAATTGTCTGTATGAAGTGAATCTGCATGAAGGCGCAGAACGGATTTACAAGTTTATGCTGCGAAAACATGTAAAAAGTGAGTATTTGCCGGAAGCCATTCTCGGTATCGAACGAATTCACTATGACCGGGGCAATTATCGTTCCTGTATCGAATATTTTAAAATTCTGCGTCGATCCAATCCGGCTCAACGCATACTCAATTACGCTGGTTATTATGCCGGTCTGGCCTATTATCATCTGGGAGATTATCCCGCCTGCAATGAAACGCTGGAGCTGGCGAATTCAACGAGCCCCTATTATGAACATACGCTTTATACCCGGGGCGTCTCTTTGCTGCAAATGAAAAATATCGAGCAAGCACTCGAAATATTGCGCGTCCTCTCGGAAATGCCACCCACTGATGACGAACGCCAGTCTATTCTGGATGAGACCCATCTTACCCTGGGTTATGTCTATTATGAAATGGGGTACTTTAAGGATGCTCTGTCTCATTTTCGGACGGTCAGTCCCAGTAGCAGCAAGCACCCTGATGCCCTGCTCGCGGCAGGATGGACAGAGGCCAATCAAAAAAACTGGAACAAAGCCGCTTCCCTGTTGACGCTCCTGTACAATAATTATGAAAACAGCCCTCAGACCAGCGAGTGCCTTTTTCTGCTGGGACGCTGTTATTTGAAACTGGGGAAATATGACAATGCCGTTGAAATCTATGAATATCTCATTGAACATCATCAGGACTTGCAGTCATCCGCGCACCGGGATTCCCTGCAGAAGGAGCTGCTGTTTGAGAAACAGCGGATCCAGAAACGCAAAATGGAGCTGCTGTCCCTGGAATCCAAGCTGGTCAAATCAATTTATAATCAGTCCGAAAATTCTTACAGTCCGTTTGAACAGCGGAAAGGCAACATGACCAGCACCCATTTTCAGTTGTTTCGCGATATTGAACGTGAGCGCAAGGAAATGAACCGCCTGGAGCAGGAAATCGATCAGCTAAAACAGCAAAGCCGACCGGTTAAGAGTGAACATAACTGGATTGCCTATGCAGAGTATGGTATCACCCGGGCCAAATTTCTGAAACGTCAAACATTACGGCACCAACAATAATTATGATCAAATTCGTGACCCGACATCGTTTCACCCTTTTAGTATGCTGTCTGTTCTCCGGCGGTTTTCTGTATGCTCAGGAGAGCGGGGTGGTCAATGCCATGATTGAGGAGGCGGGAGGTGATCCGAGTCATCTGGAGCAGATCATTAACGAACACGAAACGTTAATTGAAAAATATCCGGACGGGGCGTTCGTCCCGACCGTGATGTATCAACTGGCTGAACTGTATTCAGAACGCTCCAGGTGGCTGTACGAGCAGGAAATGCAAAATTATGAACGCAAACTTGAGCAATACGACCGTGGTGAGCGAAACACTGAACCAGATATGCCCGTCAGACGCATTGAAAAAACAGTCTACTATTGTCAGACTCTGTTGGACTCGTTTCCGGACATTGCGTTCGCCGACCGTGTTATGTATACACTCGGCATTACCTTTCTTCAGGGCGGCAACCCGCAAAAGGCGCAGGAGACGTTTTCACAGCTGGTGCAACAGTTTAAAGGATCCGATTTGGCGCTTGAAGCCCGGTTCCGGATCGGCGAGTATTATTTCAATAAACGTGATTTTAAAAATGCCATTGTGCATTATAAAAACCTGCTGCAGCAATGGGATAATCCGTATTTTGACATGGCCTTGTATAAATTGGGGTGGTCGTATTATAACCTGGAGCGTTATCCGGATGCCATCAGTTCATTTTTGACGCTCATTCAGGATCTGGAGATGCTGGAGCGGGTGGAATCTCAGGAATTAAACGTACCCAAGACAGATCTTCGTTCGGAAGCCATCTATTATATCGCCAGCGCGTTCACCGAGTACGCCGAGCCCTCCACAGCCGGAAACTTTTTAAAATCTTTAAAAAACCGGCCTTTTACACAGCCTATTCTACAAACCATGGCCGGTTTGTATGAACAGCGGACATTCTATCTGCGAGCGGTGCAAACCTATGAGATTATTTGTGATTTTTATCCTTATGATCCCGAGCTTTCGCAAATTTACGCCGCTATCATTCAGAATTATGAAAACGCCGGGGATATCCAACAGGCCAACCGAGTCCGCCGTTCTGCGATTGATCTTTTCGGCCCGGGCGGTGAATGGTCGAGCCATTATGCGTCGGATTCGCTGTATGAGCACGGAATGGCGGTGGCCCGAAAACACCTGGTGTATCTCGGCACCTACTACCAGTCTTTGGCCTCCCGAACCGGTGAAAAACAGAATTATCATTCAGCGATTGATCTGTACACCGAATATATCGATGCCTTTCCGGACCAGGCCAATACTGATACCCTGCATTATTATCTTGCAGACTGTCATTATCAGCTTGATGATTCTGAAAAAGCTGCGGAAATTTACAAGACGGTGGTTGACCTTTACCCGGATTCGCGCTTTCGCGAAGAAGCTGCGTTCAACCGCATTCTGGCGCGTGTAGACGCCCTGCATCAGGATGAAGAACAGCCGCCGTTCATCACACGAATCGTCAATTTTCTCGCCACACCGGACACCCTGTCCATACGGGTGTCGTATGAGTCCGATGCTCAGCTGCTTCAGGCCTGCAATGAATTTATTCTCCTGTATCCGGCCAGTGACTGGGTGGATCAGGTGTATATGAAATTCGGGGAAACTCTGGCGTCGCTCGACCAGCATTTAAAAGCAGTGCAGGTCTACAATCAAATCATACAGGAGGGCAGTTCACCGTATCTGGTGACCGCATATATGAACGCCGGACACGCTTATTTCAAGGCCAAAGAGTACAACAAGGCCGAAAAAATGTTTGATAAAGTATCGGTATCCGATTCCACGGACCGTGCCAGGCAGGCCTCTCAGATGGCGGCCTCGGCAAAATTTAAAAAAGCCGATCAGCTCAGCCGGCAGGGACATTATGTGCAGGCCGGTGATCTGCTTTTGTCCATTGCAGAAACCTCGAATGACAGTGTGTTTCAGGAACGTGCGCTTTACAATGCCGCCGTACAGTATCAGAATGCCAATCGAAAGAGCATGGCCGCCAGACTGTACGAACGCCTGCAGCGCGAGCATTCCTCCTCATCCATGGCGGACAAAGCGCTGTATCAGGCCGCTGTTCTGCATGAAGAACAAAAGGACTGGATATTGTCCGCATCCGATTTGATCCGGCTTGTGGACCGCTACCCCGATTCCCCGTTTAATGCGGAATCTTTGAAAAAAGCCGGTCTGCATTACGAAAATTCCGGAAATCTGGCTGCCGCTCAAACGGTGTATCAACGCTATGCGGAAACCTTTCCTGACCGGGTGGAGAGTGTAGAGTTTTTATACAAAAGCGGACAAATGGCGTACCAGCGGTTTCAATATCCCCGGGCGCGCCAATTGTTTCAACGGGTCATCGCGGCTTATCAAAACGGCCGGAATGCTGATATTTACTATGTGGCCGCATCTCAATTTATGCTTGGAGAGATGTTGTTTGAAGATTATAAAAAGCTCAATATAGAGCCCCCGTTAAAGACAAATCTTGAACGCAAAACCGCCAGTTTTCAGCATGTATTAGAGGCCTACACCGGAGCGGTACAATACCAGGTGGCGGAATGGACCACCGCTTCACTGCATCGGGTGGGTATGGCGTTTGAAGAACTGGTGCGGGCGTTCGAAGAATCACCGTCTCCCATGCATTTGGATGAGGAACAGCAGAAACTCTACCGGTCGAGGCTCCGGCAGTCGGCGTTTCCGTACAAGGAAAAAGCTCTGCAGGCGTTCCAAAAGAATGTGAGTCAAGCTGAAGCCAACCAGATCAACAATATCTGGGTCAAACGCAGCCGCAGCCGAATAAAAGAATTGACGCTTGAAATTAATTCACAATCTATATCCAGCAATGATCCCTGAGGCAGGTATGTACACCAGAACAATGATTGTTTTTCTGTTTATCATGATAAACGCGCTTTCGGCGCAAACGTTGACAGACAGCGCCCGGCCGGACTCGCTGTCGGCAAGTGATTCACTGGCCACACATCCGGATGTAACCCGGGATGACACGCGCCTGTTTATTGATAAAATTGAGGTCAAGGGAGAACTGGAAAAACCCCAGGCTGTTTTTTTTCTGCCGGGCCAGACGCCTGAAATTGATGATATCAACATAGAACGGTCTTTTTTTAATGAAATTTTTCGCCCGATTGATAAACAGTCGGTGGTGGAAACCAAATACATGTCCCCGGGTACACAGATCCGCCGGGATGTGATAGAATGGTAATGATTTTTAAACGCGGAGGTTTAATTTGCAAAGCATAATCAGATTTTTTTCCCAGGGCGGTCCTGTCATGTTTATCATTCTGTTCGCCCTGCTTCTGGGATTGGTCATCATTATTGAACGGTTGATCGTAATCCGGTTCAAAAATCGAATTGATTCGGATACCTTTATGAACCGGGTGGGTGAGTTGTTGAAAAACGGCGATGTTAAAGGCGCTATCCAGTACTGCAATCAGTCTTCTGCGGCCCTTCCCACTATCGCCAAAGAAGGCCTGATGGCAAGCCACAAATCCCCGAAAGATATTCAAAACGCTCTGGAAGTCGCCGCCATGGTGGAAATGCCCAAATTGGAAAAACGCACGCATTATCTGGCCATGATTGCCAATGTCGCCACACTTTTGGGCCTACTTGGAACGATTCTGGGATTGATCAACGCCTTTGCCGCGGTTGCACATGCGGACGCAGCGGATAAAGCGGCGCTTCTGACCGCAGGCATTTCGATCGCCATGAACACCACGGCGTTCGGGATCATCACCGCCATTCCCTGTTTGATCGGATATACCTTTATCCTGGAAAAAACCAATGAATTAATTGACGAGATTAACGAAAAAGTTGCAAGATTGTACGCGTTCCTGACATCGAGGAATTCATGAATCTGAAACAGACCCTGAACCGTAAGCTGCGCGGACACGTTCGCGATGCGGATGTGAATTTGACGGCGGTGATGAACATTTTCCTCATTTTGATCCCGTTTCTGCTGCTGACAGCCACGTTCGTCCGGATTGCCGTGCTGGAACTGTCTCTTCCGAACCTGGATCGCTCCGGAGAGGCCCGGGCCACATCCAGGCCGGCTCAACCGGCTGTGCTCAATATTTTATTGATCCATCCGGATCATCTGCAGATAAAAAGCCCGGATTTAAAGTTTGATCCCATCCCCCAAAAAAATGGCAGCTATGTGTGGTCTGAACTCAGGATGCAGCTGGATCAGGTTAAGGAAAAATATCCGGATATTGATGACTTTATCATCTCTCCGGAAGACAACATCGAATATCATATAATTATTACTGTTATGGATAATTGTAGGCAAGCCGGATTTCCAAATATTTCCATTTCCGGTTAGGACAGGTGAAAGCAAATGGATATTGAAAGAGACAGCACATTAAAACTGGCCACAGGCACCAAACGCCTGGGCCGAGGCACGTTCGGGTTGCGATTGACGTCCATGATCGATATGTTTACGATCCTGTTGGTCTTTTTACTGAAAAGTTACAGCGCTGAAGGCCAGATCATGACCATCACGCCGGACCTGCGCCTGCCGGAATCGACATCTCAGCAGGCGCCCACCACCATGTCGGTCATCGCCATCACCCAGGAGTGGATTCTGGTTGATGGACGGCCGCTTCAAAGACTCGACGCCGTATTATCCGGTGAAGAGCTGGTGCTTTCGTCGCTGCAGGACGAACTGCTTCGTCTGCGCGAAATGACCGAAGGCATTGGTAAAATGTCTGCAAACATGCAGGGATTCCGCGGCTCGATAGCGATACAGGGTGACCGGAATATTACATTTGATCTGCTGAAACGTATCATGCTGACATGCGGACGCGTGGGATACAACAATATGCATCTTGCCGTCCTGGAAAAAGAATGATTAACCGATTGAAATAAATGGCAAAACCGAAACACAATCATATCAAAGTTGTTATTCAGGACTCGGGAGGTGAGGTTGAACACATCCTGCGTCCGAACGATGCGTTGACGGTCGGCAGGACACCGAACAATGATGTGCTGGTGTACGATCATCGGTATCCGCGCTCGCAGTCTCTGATTCATCTGAAAAAAAATCAGTGCCATATCCTATTGCACCCGGCTATGGGCGGGCATTTGCGCTACCGGGAGTCCGAAATCTCGCTGCAAAGCCTGATTATCCAGGATATTCTGCCCAAAGAAAAGGGAATGTATCAGCTCAAAGTGGAACCCGGACATACCGGTACGCTGCAGGTGGGAGATAAACAGGTTCATTTTCAATATGCATCTGCGCCGGCCCGTACGCTTTTCTATCATGATTTTTCCTGGCGCTCGGCGGCGCGCAAAGCTCTGTTGAGCGATGGAATTTTTAAACTGTTGCTGATTCTCTTTCTGGCGTTCGAAGGCTGGTGGGTCTGGCATATCAATCATACGGAATTGCCGCCCGAAGAACCGCCGCAATCCCAACAGGCTCAAAAACGTTTTGCCCGCTTTATGATTCGTGAACAGCAGCCGGAACCGGAAACCCTTGCCAGCTCGCAAACCGGACAGCAGAGTTCCGCTGCAGCTGAGGAACAGGAAGCTGCCTCCGGAGAACAGTCCGAAGAACGGCGCTCCGGCAGACAATCAGAGTCATCCGCAGGATCCGATCAGACGGTGGAATCCGCCGGACTGCTGGGGCTCATCGGCGGTTCCGGCGCTTCCCATCAGTCCAGCCAGGCTGTAGATTTTTTAATTGATAAAGGGGTGGCTGAAAATCTGGATAAAGTCATGCAGACCCAGCGGCTGCAAACGGGCAAACGCATCGGCTCCGGTAGCGGAGACGGGACCGGAAGCGGCGGTGATATGGATGCACTTGATGAGCTGCTTGCCATGGGCGCTGCCGGTGATGTGGACGATATCATGTCATCCAATTCGGATATTGAAAGCGTAGAGCTGGAGAAAAAAGGAGAGATCAACATACAGTCTCCGCAGAGCATGCGCGGCTCTTCTCAGGCCAGAGCCGACCGCTCGGCACAAAACGTAATGTCTGTTATCAATGCCCAGCATGGCCGCATTATGTATGCGTACAACAAATACCTGCGGCAGGAGCCGTCGCTCGGCGGTAAAATCTCTCTGGATGTGACCATTGAGGCATCCGGACGGGTCAGTCAGGTACAGATTGCAGAAACGTCGATTTCCAATCAGTCTTTTATCACCGAAGTGATCGGCATTATTAAACGCCTGCGCTTCAAACCGATCACCAGCGGTTCGGTCACTGTGAATTTACCGTTTGTTTTTCATCGGCAAAGTTAAACGGGATAGCGCTTATTTGCATGAAACCTGTCGAATTTCAGGTTCAAATCATTTCAATCTCTAATGCTTCCATCACCCGGTCAATCGGATTGAAAAAACTCAGTGTATCCGATCCGGCCATGAGCAGTCCCGCCGCCCGGTTCTGTTCATCCACCAGCAGCGAACCGGAATCTCCGCCTTTTGATAGAGCCCAGGTTGCCAGCTGACCATCAAAAAATGCACGATGACGGCCATACGTGACCTCGGTTTCTGTATCGATCAGAACGATTTCCGATTGTGTTAATCCAGTGCGGCAGCCGCTTTTTTTAACCGCATCTCCGGCGGTCAGTTCCGCCGTACCCGCACAGCACCCATGTCCCTGATTTCGTCTTTCAGCATATCCTCGCTCAAAGGCCGAGCCACTGCCGCATCCACGAAATTGATTGGTTTGTTATAAACCGCTTTTAACCGGGTTTGGCAGCCAATCAGGACGGCCGGTGCGTTCAGCACGGCGGCCATGCATCTGGCAATTTTACATTCAGACGGGCTGCCCGTACTGGCGGCATCTGTTTGAAAATACAGCGGCACAAAACGCACCAGATGCGCAAGAGTATCCTCATCCGGTTCTCCGCCGTCGGCATCTCCCGGCTGCAGGATAAGGTCTCCGGGTTCCGCATTGTTGTGATCGGCCAGCACGTGATTGCAGGACAAAATCAGCCGTTCACCCGTGGCGGCATCGCGCACCACGGCGCCCAGGGTGCCGAATGCCACATTCGGATGACCGATACTGATCCCGCCTTCAGCCGGTCGCAGGCGCGTCCGGCGGCCGGACTGTGCAACCACCTGACCCGCCTGAATCACATCCGTTTCGATGCCGTTGATGCGTTTTGGAATCCGGTTGCGCCGCGACAACTCGCTCTCGCGTTGCTTGCGGCTTACCAAAATCACCAGACTGGGCTTGTCGGTTTTTTGTCCGCCGGTGTGCTTGAACCCCACTCCCATGCCTGTGATATTTTGTTTGCGGTAAAGCGCTCTGGATTTGCGTTTTAATTTTGAAATATCTTTAAATGTGGCCATTTGCACCCCTGACTGTTGCTCAATCCTGTTATTTGTCGTTTAAATGATACTCAACGCCGCCGAAAAATGCAAGGAAATTAATAAAAATATTGATTTTCAGGCTGGAAATCATAACATTAGGGTTCTGAACAAAACAAGAGAACTATAATGCCCCTACGCAAACTGACTCGAATTGTCGTTTTATTAACGCTGACTTTGATTATTCAGTTGTTCGGATTGCCGCAATTGATCACCGGTCCGCTGATCAATATGATGCTGCTCATTACGGCGTTGATTTTGGACCCCCTGAGTGGAATCCTTCTCGGAATGCTCACACCGCTGGTTGCGTTGTTTCGCGGTCAGCTGCCGCCACTGCTGGCGCCGATGGTTCCCTTTATTATTGTCGGTAATGCGATTTGGGTGGGAGTGTTTGCGCTCATTCGGCCGTCCGTCAACCGGAATTTATTGTCCTCAGTGCGAACCTGGATTGCGCTGCTGACCGCCGCACTGCTGAAAACCCTGTGGCTGTTTGCCACCGCGCGTTTTCTGCTGCCGCTGCTGCTGGGCAAACATCTACCGGACGCATTGATTGCAGCCATGTCCTTTCCCCAGTTTATCACAGCTGTTGCCGGAGGTGCCTTTGCGCTGGCGCTTTACAACCTGCTCTATTCCCGGGTTGGTCTGCGCGGATCCGGGTGATGTTTGCAAGGTTACGGCAGTACGGTGATGTCGCGTTTTGCAATTCCGACTTTATCAGAATGCTCGTCTTTAATTCTCAGACCCAGCGTATAATCACCGGGTTCTAAAGACAATGTGATGATGTTGCGCGCCTGCCCCAGTTTCCGCAGTTCAGCCTCGTCTGCCCGCGTGACCTGACAGGGCAGGCTTTGATCGGTCACCATTTCAAACTCATCATCATACACCACAACATGTTCCACATACTGAATATGTGCCGCCTTGTTCATTTCCACCCATGCCATCTGATCAACCGGAAATGAATAGGATACGGTAACACCGTTCGGGGCCGGAACTTTTTCCTCGAGTGTCACGTCCACCAGATCGAAATGGCGGTTCAGATCAAAGAAAAATCGGGGAGTAAATATATATTTTTCATAGAGATCTTTAAGCGAGATGCTGCTGCGTTCCATATCTTTTCGGGACATGCCGCGATATTTATGAATGAAAATACCCCGCCCGAAAATATTGGTTACAGACAAACGCACATAAAAGCTGATCTGATCCATGCGATTGTATTCCCAGATCTCTCCGTCCTGCACTTTTAGCCGGGTGTCCGGCGGACCGTATTTGATCAGCAGTTCGCCGCGCGCATCCCAGGGTGCATAAAAAAAGTCGTCCAGTTCATCATAATAACTGAACCGCTGATGCGCCTGAAGCACTCTGACATTGAATTCCTGCCTGGCTTCATTTTCCAGAGTGGTCAAGGTCGGATCATGATGCCGCCAGTACAGATCGATCAGGCGTTTTTGTGCCTCCATCGGTTTCTGATACAGAGTATCAAAGGCTTCATCCGATAAGACATGCCACATTCCAAACAAAGTCAATTCATGCCGGCTCCAGGTGTTTGCGTTTTTCACCAGCTGCTTGTACTGACGAAAGCGGTCTTCCGGAAAATAGACAATTTGGTCTCTGGGAGACCGGCGGTTGTTTGGTGTCGGGCGTTTGTCTGTTTCATTATTAAACTGCCGTACAAGGGCTTTCGCCTGTTCATCGCGATCCTTATATACCTTTAAAACCGGTAGCGCCCGGCGGTCCCCCTGTCTTCCCACGGCCAGTGCCGCCTCTAATCTGATATCCGGGTCCTGGTTGCGCAGGTGATTGTACAGGAACGATTGATACTCTGATTGCTCATATTGGCTTTCGGCAATCAGAATCTGGTGTTCGACGGCGTCATCGGTCCAGGGACTTTGCGGAAACGTATCAGACAGCCGGCCGAATATTTCAAATGCCTTGTCAGGGTTTCCCCGGTTTTTATAACAAAAGCCCAGCCAAAACATAACCTCTTCGGTATAGGCGCTTTCCGGGTGAGCATTGAGAATGTTCTGATATGTCTGCACCGCCTGATCCCACTGCTGATCGAAACGCTGTTTTTTTGCGGTATTCAGCATGTTTTGAACCGATGCCGGGTGCAAAGGTCCCATGCCCCCGCATAAGATGATTATCAAAATCACGAGTCTGTTTCTCATCGCGCTGCCTCTTAAATATTAGGGATATCGGAGTAACCCAGCTCATCCCGGAGCCGGTGAGTTTCATCGATCAAACCGGTTTCCCGAATCATGGCTTTTAATTCGTTAAACGTTGTCCGTATTTGTTGCGGATCCCGATTGGTTAGTTCCATGCATATCATTTCCAGTTGGTTGACAAAGCGGATAAACTGTTTGTCTGTTTCCTGCTGCAATACCGGCTGAATGCGTCTGCTTTTATCAAGCACGGAGCGGGCCAGCTGCCGGTCAAAGCTTAACACGTGTTCCGGCATCTCGACCGAACTGCGGTCCAGGGCAAGCAGAAGAATTTCGGACTCGACCAGGTATTCGCTCACCAGAGGCGTGTATGACTGCACGGAATAATCCGATTCGGCGCGCTGCGGTAGTGAATCCGGTGCATACCAGGCGCGCCCGATAAAAATGCCGATGACGACAAGCGCCGTGGCATAAACGGTTTTCCGGATCCACTGCTTTGGGTTCATGATCTGCTTCAGTGTGTCACGGAGTGGGCGATGCGCCGGAACGCGTTGCGATAATTGCCGGTTCAGTTCGCGGCCAAAGTCAGAAATCAGTGATGGCGGTAATTTTGGGTGCGGGCTTTCAGTGAGCTGCCGGTGGGCGGTCAGTATATTTGAGTGAATTTTTTGACACGCCCGGCAGGACTCGAGGTGCGTTCGCATTTCCTGTTCCTGTCCGGGATTTAGCGTCCCGTCAATATAGGATAAAATCCATTGATTGTAACGGCATGTGTTCATGTTGAGGATCCCTCAAAATAGTCTTTCATGTGCTGAAGCGCCCGGAATACATGCGTTCGCGCCGTGGCCTGGGAGCAGTTGAGTATATCTGCAATGTCTTTATAAGATTTGTCATGAAAATATTTCAACACCGTTGCGGTTCGCTGCTGTTTTGACAAGTGCTGCATGGCTTTGAAAATGCGTTTGTGCTGTTCTTTGTTCTCCTGGCGCTGTTCGTATTCCTGGGCCGGAGTTTCTGTATGAGCGTCTGATTTTAATAATTTTGTTGCGCTCAGGGGGTCGGTTTTCCGGCGTTTTTTGCGGCGCGTTTCATCCAGCGCTACATTGACAGCAATGCGGTACAGCCACGTTGAAAACCGGCTGTCCTGTTTGAACCGCGAGATGTTTTCAAACGCACGGATAAACGCTTCCTGAGCCGCGTCTTTTGCCTCATCATAATCACCCAGAACATGGTAGGTTAAAGCCAGAATAGGGGTTTGATACAGGTTCACCAGACGGTCAAAGGCCTTACGGTTGCCTTGTTTTGCTTTGATGACCCATCTATTTGCTTCTTTATCATCCGGCTTCATGACCTGTTCCATATCTGATGGACACATTATTAAGACGTTTTTCAATCAAATCTGTTTACACGATTGTTTTTCTTTATTGTCATCCCGACACAATATACGCAGAAATCTGTTTAGCTTTCAACTAAAAAGTGAATTGCAATTTAGGTGGGCAAAATACAACAGTACGTACTATGGTATGTACTGAATACGCAGCCGCTGCCTTGACTTTTTCTTTGATTCTTTCTTCCTTTTTCCTATTTTCATGATTCGCTGATCACACACGAGGCCATGATGAAATTCTTAATACTGTTTTTCATTCTCCTTGACGCCGCCCTGCTGCCGGCGCAGAATCTGTTGACCAATCCCGGATTTGAGGGTGGAATGAACGGCTGGAACGAATTGTGGACGCGCGAGCCAGGCGCCGGACAGGCCGCAATTGTCGAAAAGCATGTCTACACCGGAACACATGCGCTGCACATCGAACATTGGGGAGAAAAAGACTGGTCGTTTGAACAGTCTAAAAAAATTTCAGCCAACCCCGGAGAAATATACGACTTTTCAGCCCGGATTCTGGCGGTCCAGCTGCGGGACTGGGCGGAACTTTCCGTCATCCTATATGATGAACAGCAGAACGTCCTGAACTGGGCGCATGGGTCCCGGTATTTTGAATCCGGCGAGACTTATTCTCTGTTTTCATCGCGGTTTGTTATTCCGGAGAACGTGGCGTGCATCCGGGCCCGCTTTATCGGCGCCGGCACCTGCGAGCTTTATATTGACGAGGTATCCCTGCAGCTTCAGGGCGCCTTGCCGGATGAAATGCAGTATAGCCTGGAGAACGATCATTTAAGCGTTAACCTCACCGTTCCGTCAATGGCTTTGGATATCATCGACAAGGACATCAATCAAACCTATGAATTTTCAGGGGTGAGCGACTGGATTGTGAGCCAGGTGGATTCGGCTGCGGATTCTCTCGCCATTCATGCCACCCTGTTATCATCCGACCTCGAAGTCATGCTCTCCCTGCACCTCCGGGATAAAACCATTGCGTTCAAATGCGCCGGTGACTCTGCTGCTTTGCTTAATTACCATTATGATTTTCCCGGATTTGCAACGAGTCGGGACAACGATTACCTGGTCATCCCCTGGGCCGCGGGTATGCTGTTGCCGGTGCAGGAAGAGTTTCCGTTCTGGGAGTTCAGTCTGTATGACTGGAAAGCCACGATGGGATTTGCCGGAGTGACCAATCTGGAAAACGGTTATATGCTGTATACACAGGATCCCTGGGATACGATGATCCGCAGTTTCAAACCGCAGGACAGTAACTTTTCATCCTTACAGATGCGGCACCTGCCTGTCAAGGGCACCTTTGGGTACACTCGTCACTTTTATCTGTCTTTTTTTGCCTCCGGCGGGTATGTAAGCATGGCGCAGCGCTACCGGTCATTTGCCGAACAGCAGGGATATGTCAAACCGTTTTCCGAAAAAATGTATAACAATCCGAACGTTGCAAAACTCGAGGGGGCGGTCGATTTCTGGGCGCTGCACCCGCAGTTCCGGTCCCCGGCATTTATCGACTCGCTGCTGCTCTTTGGCATGGACCGGGGCATCATCTCGCTCGGCGGCGGCTGGAACAATGAAACCGATCTCACCGATGTTATTCAGCATATTAACAACCACGGACTTTTATCCAGCCGCTATGATATTTTTACGGACGTCTGGCCGCCGACCCACCCGGAGAAAGACTGGTACCGCACGGACGGCTATCCCGAAGATGTAATCGTCAACCGCGACGGATCGCTACGCGAGGGCTGGCTGGCGTATCTGGACGACGGCACGCCGTTTCAGGGCTATTACACCTGTTCGGCTACGCATCCCAATTACGCGCATCAGCGCCTGACGGACGATCTGGCGGAAAATTTGTATAATGCCCGGTTTATTGACGTGGAACTGGCCTCGGCACTGGTTGAGTGCTATTCAACAGTACATCCTACAACACGTCGCCAGGACGGCCGCTGCCGCGTTCAGGCGCTGAACGTGGTAAAGAACGAATTCAATCTGGTCACCGGCAGCGAAGAGGCGCGCGATTTTGCCTTTCCGGTGGTTGATTACGGCGAGGGTACCCTGTCCATTATGCCGTCGGACCATGCCGGTTACGACTGGGCCACACCGGTCACGGATCCCGGCGATGAGTTTATCGATTACAATATGAACCCGGCGCGCCGCATCCCGCTGCACGGACTGGTGTATCACGATGTGCATGTGCCCACCTGGTACACCGGTGACGGCCTGTCCAAAGTCCCCGAATACTGGCTCGACAAAGAACTGTACAATATCCTGTACGCCTCCATGCCGCTGATCATGCCGCCGTCGCCGCAGTACTGGCGGCAGCATCGCGAACGCTTTATCACCAGCATGAACCTGGTGTCCGCGGTCACGCGCTCTTGCGGATTTGCGGCTATGACCGCACACGACTTTTTGTCCGCGGACAAGCGTCTGCAGCGCACCCGAATCCGAGTAACGGTTGGCGGGTCATGGTCAATTTCAGTGATGAGCCGGTGACAACCGAGGGCCATACACTCTCTGCAAAAGGATTTTTCGCAACGAACGGCGACGAACGCGTGTACCGGATTAGATCAGAATCCGGCGCCGCACTGGCCGCAGCTGAACTCAGGGACCGGCTGTTCATTCAGCCGCAGGCATTCACGGCTGAACTGCACGGTGTGCGCACCGCCGGATCGGTATTGTTGCGCAAACGGGACTCTGATATTCTTATGACGCTTATCGGGGATCAGGCGTATGTGGATATATGTGCGGCTGAGCTGCCCTGGCCGCTTGAGAATATCCAGGTTTCCGGCGTGTATTCCAGCATATCCCCTGATGTTGAAACGCTTGCGAACGGGTATCACCGTATCTCCAAAACTGAAACTGAAATGTTTTACCGGCTGCAGGGTGACTTCAACAGCGCGGTGCAGTCGCCTGAGAATGGAAATTCTGATTTAATGTTGAACGTATCGCCGAATCCATTCAATCCGCAGACCGTTATTGGCTATATCCTGGATTCACCGCAGCACATCTCTCTGCGAATTTATAATATTCTCGGACAACAGGTTGCCATTTTGGTTGATGCCCGGCGCAGGGTCGGTGTGCACAAAGTAACCTGGGACGGCTGTGATTCGCAGGGTCATCAGCTCGGCGCCGGCTTGTATCTCGTCGAACTTGCAGCCGGAACCCGGCGGCGGACGCAGAAAATACTATTGATGAAATAAAAAGGAGGCATTATGAGATATTTGATTCCGGGAGTCATGCTGTTGGCTCAGCTCTTGTCTGCGCAAATCATAGTTGATCACCATTGCACGGATATCACACAAATACCGCAGACAGCCATCGAATCTGCAAAAGACTCTCTGCACATTGTCTACGGACACACCTCGCACGGCAGCCAGATCACCGACGGTATGCAGGGCCTGGTCGAATTTGCCAACAACGGCGGCAAGGGCCTGAATCTGGCTAAAGACATCTTTGCCTTTAACAGCGGCGGTGCGCTTGATCTCGAGCAAGGCGACGGCTATGGCGACGGGTGGATGGATCATGACTGCGGCTATTATCCGGACTGGGTCAATGAGACGCGCGAATACCTGGAACATGAATCGCATGCGGATGTGAACGTGGTCATGTGGTCCTGGTGCGGACAGGCCTCATGGTATTCAGAAGAGCAGATGAACACGCAGTACCTGCAGCCCATGACGCAGCTGCAACAGGATTATCCGCAGGTGACGTTCGTGTACATGACCGGTCACGCTGACGGCAGCGGCGAATCCGGAAATCTGCATCAGCGCAATCAACAGATTCGTCAATACTGCGAGCAGAACGGCAACGTCCTGTATGATTTTTACGATATCGAATGTTATGATCCGGACGGCGTGTATTACGGCGATCAAAATGTGGACGACGGCTGCAACTATGACGGCGGTAACTGGGCGACCGAATGGCAGAATGCGCATACCGAAGGGGTGGACTGGTACAACTGCGGCGCGGCGCATTCGCAGCCGCTGAACGCCAATCAAAAGGCCTACGCCGCCTGGTGGCTGTGGGCGCGGCTGGCAGGCTGGCACGGCTCTTCAGACGACAGCACACCGCCATCGGTTCCCCAAAGCCTGAGCGCCTCTGCGGTCAATGAAACCCGCGTGGATCTGTTCTGGGACGCCGCAGCAGATGCGGAATCCGGTATTTTGCATTATCGCGTTTATCGGCAGGACAGTCTGATTCAAACCCCAACAGACACGGCCTGTTCGGATACATCCTGTATTCCTGGTATGAGCTACGCCTACCGGGTGAGTGCGGTCAACAGCGCTGGTTTAGAATCAACTCGATCCGCTCCGGTACCGGTGACCCTGCCGTCCGATACACAAGCGCCGAGCGTGCCGGCTAATCTGATGGCGGTAGCGGTGTCATCCAGTCAGATTGATCTGACATGGAGCGCTTCTTCCGACAATACCTCAGTGACCGGCTATGTCGTGTACCGCGACGGAACCGGGATCGGACAAACAGAGGCAACAGCGTTTTCAGATACCGGACTCTCCCCGGCCACCACCTATGTCTATCAGTTGCGGGCGCACGATGCCGCGGATAACACCTCCGCTCTCTGTGGTCCCGTGAACGCAACAACACTGAATACAACACAGGAAACACACAACCTGCATCTGGAGACAACGGACGAGGTGGATGACAGCTTTATCTTTGCAGATGATCCGATGGACATTACGGCGATGAACCGTATGTAGATCAAATCGACCGGTTTGTGATCAAATTCAATCTGCCACCGCAGCTGTCCGGCCAACAGATCCTGTCCGCGAAAATCGGATTTTACGTCTGGAATCAGCAGAACTATCACCCGGGCGACATGCTGCGGATTTATTGCCTGAATCGTGACTGGGATGAGACTCATGTCACCTGGACGCAGGCTACAGATTCAGAAACATGGGACACCCCGGGCGGGGATTGCCGGTTTGATTCGCTTGTTGCTGAAATTCCGCATCAGGCTGGATCGGAGAACTGGGATCACACGTTTTATCCGGAGGCCGATATCACATCGCTGGTTCAGCAATGGACGGACGGCGCAAGGGCAAACTGCGGTCTGATGGTGATGAATGGCGGAGACACGCAAATCGGTTTCAAAGCCTCTGAATACAACGAACACCAGCGGCCGTATCTGGATATCACCTATACGGAAAAAACCGCATCGCATGTGGATGAATCGAAAACTCCCCGACAATCCATTTTGTGCAGCAATTATCCGAATCCATTCAATCCCCGCACCACCCTTTGTTTTCAGGTGCCGCGGGAACAGCTTGTGGATTTGAGCGTGTATGATATGCAAGGCCGGAAAATCCGTACGCTGGTCGCGGAAAAAATGATGCGCGGCATGCACAGAGTTATATTTGATGCTGTCGATCTGCCGAGCGGTGTTTATGTGTTTGCACTAAAGTCAGCAGAACAGCTGGTTACGGGCAAGATGCTGTTGTTGAAATAAGTCAGTTGCATTTTTTCTTTGAAATCAATTCAGGTTTATTTACATTTCTATATGCGATTAATAAGGAGTATACAAAATGAGACAGGTTGTACTTTATCAAGGAGAGGACGGCTTTTGGGTGGCAGAATGTCCAAGTCTTTCCGGATGTGTGAGTCAGGGTGAAACAAAAGAACAGGCCATTCAAAATATCAAAGAAGCGATCGAAGGTTATATTTCTGCTTTAAAAGAGGATGATCTGCCTGTGCCTGAAGAACGGTTTGAAACGATGCTCGTTGCCGTATGAGCGAATTACCAACAATATCAGGTCATGATTGCATCAAGGCATTAAAAAAAGCCGGGTTTTATTTTAAACGGCAGCATGGTAGTCATATCATTTTACGCAAAGATGATCCCTTTTCGCAGCTATTTGTTCCAAATCATAAAGTCTTAGATAGGGGAACGTTAAGGGCTATTATCAGGCAAGCTAATATGACCATTGATGATTTTGTTCATTTATTGTAACCAGGCGTACCATTGAGCCTTAACGCAGCAGCACCATAGAACCCATATCTTCAAACTCGCCTGCCTTCAACCGGTAAAAATAAACACCAGAGGGCACTATCTGTCCGCTATCATCACGCGCATCCCATTGCAGGCGGTGCTGTCCGGCCGGCATCCGGCGGTCCATCAGCGTACGAACCTGAATACCATGCACATTGTAAATATCCAGACTCACATGTTCGGCAGCGGCCAGATCAAATCGGATCATGGTGTTTGGATTGAACGGATTCGGATGATTCGGGTACAGGTGATGCTGACCCGGCAACTGTTTATCCTGAATCCCTGTTGTAAACTGAACGGTCACCGGACCGTAAAAGCGGGTCCGGCCGCTGGTGTCCACGGCTTCCAGGCGATAATACAATCTGCCCGTGTGATCCGGAATATCAATATATTCATAGGAATGCTGTTGAACCGATGAACCTTCACGAGTTGTCACAATCAATGGGTTGTTGAGTTTGACATAATCGGTTTGTGTTCCGGTGCGCCGATACAGATTATACCCCAAATGATCCACCTCGGATTCGCTGGTCCAGCGCACCCAAACGCTGTCTCCCTGCTGCTGTGCTGTGAACGAGGTCAATGTCACGCTGAGCGTGTCATCGGTGGTTAGGTACACCGCCCAGTCGCGGGTATGGTCGTACGGTGCCTGTCCGATATTGGCGGATCCGGCTGCAGACACCCAGTTGGTGGTTCCATGCTGCAGAGCGCCGCCGCTGCGCGGATCAAACCAGGCTATTTCGTACTCGCCGTCCTGCACATCCACCACAACATCGCTGTTCTGGTCGCCGTTCTTTAGAAAAATCACATAATAATAATCCGGGGCCGACTCTGCTTTCATGCCGTAATGATCCTGTCCGGAGGTAACCAGATTGTCATCGTTCTGCATCAACCAGAACGGCACCTGATCGAAAAACTCGAGCGCATACCGGCACTGGTCCCACCATAAATCGCGGCTGCGCCAGTCTTCACAGGTGAGATCGGACTCGTCATGCTGATAGCCGAAATACCATTCATTGCCGGCGCCCTGGGCCATGAACGTGCCCCAAAGGGCGTTGATACGCGCGTTGTTGTGATCCGGATCATCCGCATCCGGCACCAGCGCGTGCGAGGCATCGCCCGGTTCATCGCAGGCCACCACCCAGGGCACACCGGCAGCCGCAGAATTCTGCACCCAGTTGAGCACGTGGCTGTGAACATTGGCAAAATCACTGCGATTGGTCTGCAGGGAAAAACCCGTCAGTTTCGATGCGCTGCCCAAAAGATCGCTGGGACTGGCGCCGTTATGAATGACAATATTGTGGTGATAGGGATCGTGATCGTAAAAATACTGCGCCATATCCTTGCGCTGCTGTGTACTCTGGTTGTTGTTCTCTTCGCCCAGATTCCAGTTCAAAGCCAGATTGTGCGCATAGCGTGCAATCAGTTCGCGGTAATACAATTTGCGTTCCACACCCACAGCGCCGCCGTCGAGCAGCAGTTCGTTTTCGGTTTCCTGGGTTTTGAAATGCAGATACATTCCCTTGGACGTGCCATGGTCAAACACAATGCCCCACTGGTCCAGACGCGAACAGTCAAAACGCCGCCGGTCGTCCTGCGGCGCTGAATTGTTGTTATAATTCAAGTACGGAAACACATTTTTGTCATCGCCGCCGATGTTCATGGTCAGAAACGAAAACGCGTTCATGCCCTCCGAGGCCAGATAATTGACAGCGCCGATGATTGCTTTGCCCCTGTCGCCCTGCCAGCTGGGATCGCCGGAGGTCCAGTCGCCCAGATGCGGCGACCAGGATTTGATGCGGTTGTCGGATTCGCCGTCGGTTTTAAAACTGCCGTCAAAATCTTCAAAAGCCAAAAAGTTCTCCGGCGCGTCGGCGCCCTGTTTGAGAAAATACTCGCCGGTTTCTTCAAACTGCAGATAATGTCCGCCGACCACATTCAGCCGGCCTTTGGCGCGCAAATCCGGTGCGCTTTTGTCATTGATTCCGATGCTGAAACTTCCGGCGGCGCCGTCGATGGGTGAAACGGCCGCCCCGAAATTCGGATCATCACTGACCGCAATGTCCGTACCGGTGCAAAACGAGGCGTCGAACAGCCACTTGCCCTCGGCGTCCGGAGACAGATGCGCGCGCCATTGATCACCGGAAGACGCGCCGGTATTGGCGGCGTCGCCGT
This sequence comes from candidate division KSB1 bacterium, assembly GCA_034521575.1. NCBI lineage: Bacteria > Pseudomonadati > Candidatus Zhuqueibacterota bacterium. The sequence continues at coordinate 384,640 of JAXHMJ010000001.1, read as the reverse complement.
CGGCTGCAAAATAACCCGGCACCTCATAGACCTGTCCCTGCGGACCGGTAAAGGTGACATTCAACCGATAGTCCAAAAACGGATTCGGATCGCCGGTTTCAGAGAATGTCTGCGCCGAGGTGAATGTGACCGTCACGGTGTGCCATTTTTTCAGCTCGCCGCTGATCACCGCACCGCCGCTCTCGGACAGCACGCGTACCTGCACCGAATCCGCATCCTGATAATTGTCATCATCGGTCACCGTCAGGGAAAACAGATAGGTGCCGTGTTCCAGTCCGGAAGCCTCACAGGTTACGGCATCCGGCGTACCCAAAGAAGCCGTGGAAGGCCCGCTGACCTGCTGCCAGAGATAACCGGTGATCTGCCCCGACGCAACATCAGAGGATGCAGACCCGTCCAGGGTCACCGATGACTGGGGTTCTATGATCAGCTGATCGCTGCCGGCGTCAGCGACGGGAGTGCCGGGATCCACATCGACCGTCACAGTGGCTGAATCCGCGATTCCGTCATCCTCAATCCAGAGCCTGAATACATAGCTTCCTTCTACCAGACCGGAGGCTGTGCAGACAGCCTGGTCCGTGTTTGCCAGAACCGCACTGTTGGGGCCGCTGATCTGCGTCCAGTTCCAGGCATCCATCGGGTCAGTCAAAGCGGTGCTGCCGGACCCGTCCAGGGCGGCCTGATCCGTCGGCAGATAAAGCGTCTGATCCGTCCCGGCATCGGCAACCGGTCCCGGCTGGTCAATGACTGTAAAAGATATCTCAAGCGCCGTACCCTGGGTGCCGCCGGCAGCATCACTGCTGTAAGGGACGGCTTTGATGCGGTGCTCTCCCACGCCAGGTTCCGAACCCCAGGAACTGTAATCGCCCTGCGGACTGTCGCCGGCAATGCAGTAAGGCTCTACATTTTCAGTACGGTACGAGGTATTGCTGTTGTATTCGAATTTGACCGAGCCGATATCACCGGACTGATCCAGTTCTGCGCGCACGTTCAAGTTATCCGGCAATGTGGCGCGGTTGATGGTGTCGCCATCCTCAAGAGCCATGATATCCTGGTCGGTATCTGCATTGACGATTGTAAAACCGGTCACCTGCAGAGCCTGGGCAGCAACGGGAAAAACCCAAATCATGTAAATAAAAAATTTGATCATCCTATCCTCGACAAACAATGAACGGGAAAAAAAGCCGCCACAGGGAATAATGTGCAGCGCTGTCCGTGTTATTATAAAAGTTAAAGAAAAGTTTGCGCGTACTTTATCAAGTCCGCCAACCTGCTGGTTTCAAGTTTACTCAGTATATTTTGTCTGTGTGTTTTAACGGTAAATTTTGAGATGCACAGCAGATCGGCGATGTCTTGATTGGTTTTGCCATCTGCAATATAGCCGAGAATTTCTTTTTCCCGCCGTGTCAGGATTTGAAATCTGGGGTAATGAGAAGTGTAAAACTGATCCTGCTCCAGCATTTGCATCATTTGTTTTGAAAACTTGTCCAGGCATGACACCTGGAGCGTGATTGAAATCAACGAATCATCCGGTTCATATAATTTGGTGTTGGTTATAAAACATTGATACGGGCTGTTGGGATCACGGCGCACAAATTGTACAAAACTGAATATTTTGCCAGCATCATCCGATGCAGCCAGTTCGATCAGGGGTTCCATGATCTCTTGGGTGGAATGCGGATGAATGATGTTCTGCATGGCCTCGGCGCCATTTTCCAGAATTGTTTCAAAATAATCGCCATAATAATCACGCCCGACTTTGTTGATAAAATAGATCGCCATGTCCCGTTTGCGGTTCAGGTGCAGATGACAAGGGATCTCATCAGCGATCTCTTTTAATGTATAAAGATTTTTCCGGACCGAGTTGCACAAAAAGGAAACATTTTGATTCAGAGAGTACAGCATCTCCCGTTCAGTGAGAATGTGTTTCATAGCGCAGCCTTTATGGATCATTTACAAAGAAAAATACTCCCTATACCGTATTGATAATTTGACAATTAATTGTTATATATGCAAGGATAAAAAGAACCTGAACTTTGAAAGGGGAGCCGTCTATGGTTACGAAAAAAATCGGTTTGCTCATACTCTGCTTTATCACATTATCGTCCTATTCCGCATACAGCGGTGTATTAGAGCAGGATTCACTGGCGCTGGTGGCGTTGTACAACAGCACCGACGGTGACAACTGGAATAACAACAGCAACTGGCTGACCGGACCGGTTGAAACATGGCATGGAATTTGGGTCAAAGATTCAAGGGTTACAAATCTTTACATTCAAATGAATAATCTGACGGGCAGCATTCCTCCGGAAATCGGTGATCTAACTGGCCTCAGGAGCCTTGATCTGTGGCGCAATAACCTCAGCGGCCCTCTGCCGCCGGACATCGGAGAGCTCGATAATCTTACAGACCTGTCATTGTTTGACAATCAACTAAAAGGTCCACTTCCTCCGGAAATCGGTGATCTTGACAGTCTACAGGATTTGAGTTTGCACGGCAATCAGTTCTCGGGTTCTATCCCTCCCCGGATCGGTGACTTGACCCCGTTAAAAATATTAAGACTGAGCCGAAACAATTTAACTGGCAGCATCCCTGCACAAATCGGCAATCTGATCAATTTGACAAAACTGGCGTTATCCAGCAATAATCTGGAAAACGAAATACCGGAGGACCTTGAAAATCTGGTAAACTTGAAGCACTTTGATGCGGCAGGGAATGAATTGTCCGGAGAGATTCCGTCTTTTCTTGCCAACCTGGACAGTTTGGTTGATTTGGATTTGTCCCGCAATCAATTTGAAGGACCTATTCCTGCTGAACTGGGCAATCTTGTGAATCTGACCACATTGACGCTTTATGACAATGAATTAACCGGAGAGATTCCAGCTGAATTGGGGAATCTCGTAAACCTGACCTCATTATCTCTGCGCCAGGCATCGCTGACCGGTCCCATCCCGCCCGAGTTGGGCAACCTTCGCGATTGTGAACGTTTGCGTCTCAATGACAACCAGCTAAACGGACATGTGCCTGCGGAAATGGTAAACATGACAAAATTAGAGGTGTTGACCCTGAACAACAACACATTCACCGACCTTCCGGACCTGACCGGTTTGGACAGTCTGCGTCAGCTGCATATCAATCATAACCGGATAACGTTTGGTGATATTGAACCTTATCTGGGACTGGAAGAGTTTGTCTACGCGCCCCAGGACACCATCGGCACACGCAGGGACACCACAGTAGAGCTTGGTTCACGATTGGACCTGGATTTACGTGTGAACGGTGAAAACAATCTCTATCAATGGTACAAAGATGATGAAATGATTATCGGAGCGACAGATCCGGTCCTGGTGGTGGAGGCAATCGGATTTGACGATGTCGGGCAATATTCGGTTGAAATTACCAACACTCTGGTCACCGATTTGACCCTGGTTCATCAGCCGATTCATGTCGGGATAACCGGTTATGATCTGCAAGGGGATTCACTGGCCCTGGTGGCCCTGTACGACAGTACCCACGGTGAGGCATGGACCCGAAATGACAACTGGCTCAGCGGCCCGGTCGAGTCCTGGTACGGAATCACGGTCTATCAAAATCGCGTGACAAGAATAGAACTGACTGAAAATAATTTGAACGGAACACTGCCGCCGGATATTGGAAAACTGGTTAAACTTGTCAATATGGAATTAGCAGGGAATCAGTTGACCGGTTCAATTCCAAAGGAAATTGGTGATCTCACCAATTTGCATTACATCCATTTGGGACATAACAATCTCTCCGGAGACATTCCGGAAGAATTCGGAAACCTGAGCGGATTAACCCATATATACCTTTACAATAATCAATTATCCGGGGAAATTTTAAAGATGATCATAAATTTTCCGAATTTGTCATTGCTTTCAATTTCAGGCAACCAGTTTTCCGGCAAAATTCCTAAAGAAATAGGTGATTTTGAAGACCTTTATATGCTGCATTTAAACGACAATCAATTTTCCGGCCCCATACCCGCTGAAATTGGCAATCTGGAAAATTTACAGTATCTACAGCTCAACGGAAATGATCTGGACGGCACCCTTCCTGCATCGCTCGGCAATTTATCTGAATTAAAACGGTTGTCTCTAAGTGATAACAATTTATCCGGGCCTGTTCCGGTTGAATTTAATCAATTGGAATATGTGGAACGGATGTATTTGCATTACAATCAGTTGACCGACCTGCCTGACTTGAGCGGACTTGACAGTCTTGAATATCTGCGTATTCATAACAACCGATTTACGTTTGAGGATATTGAACCCAACCTTTCAGATACCTGAATTTTCCTATATTCCTCAGGACAGCGTGGGGAGTCGAAAAGACACGACCGTCTCTGCCGGGTCACGCCTGGAATTTTACGCAGAGGTCGGCGGCACGGCCAATCAATATCAATGGTACAAGGGCTATTCCGATATTTCAGGGGCTACGGATCCGACATTGGTTCTGGATCCGGTGGAACCGGATGATACCGGCGAATACAGCTGTAAAATTACAAACAGTCTTGCACCGGATCTGACGTTATATACCCGTCCGGTTTATGTCGAAATTGAAGGGTTTGGGGCGGAGGCGGATTCATTAGCCTTAGTGGCCCTCTACAACGCGACCCATGGAGATGAGTGGACCAATAATGAAAACTGGCTGTCCGGACCGGTTGACAGCTGGCATGGTATTTCAACCCATAATAGACGGGTGACTGTAATTCGTTTATACAATAATAATCTAAACGGCACTCTGCCGCCGGATATCGGCAACCTGGTAAATCTGATCAGTCTGAATCTTTCCCTTAATCAACTGACCGGTTCAATTCCCAGAGAAATCGGCAATCTTGTTCATCTGACCAATCTTTCGTTATACACCAATGATTTTTCCGGTTCTATTCCCAAAGAATTCGGTAACCTGAGCAAATTAAGGTCTTTTTCATGCTTTTCCAATAGTCTGGAAGGGGCCATCCCGCCTGAAATCGGCAATCTTGTCAATTTAAACAGTATACATCTCGGAAACAATAACCTTTCCGGTCCCATCCCGGAAGAATTCGCAAATCTGACCGAATTAAGCAGCATATACCTTTATAATAATGATTTGAGCGGTGACATACTAAACAGAATCATACATTTTGTCAACTTGTCGGCTGTTTCAATTCAGGGCAACCAATTTTCCGGCAGAATCCCCAAAGAATTATGTGATCGGGAAACGATGTATATGCTCCATTTAAACGACAATCAATTTTCCGGCCCCATACCAAACGAGATCGGCAATCTTCAGAATTTACAGTTTCTGCATCTCAACGCCAATGAATTTGACGGATCTATTCCAGCGTCGATCGGTAATCTATCCAACTTGAAACGGTTGTCTCTAAGTGATAACAATTTATCCGGGCCTGTTCCGATTGAATTTAATCAATTGGAATACGTGGAACGGATGTATTTGCATAACAATCAGTTGACCGACCTGCCTGACTTGAGCGGACTTGACAGTCTTGAATATCTGCGTGTTCATACCAACCAATTCACGTTTGAGGATATTGAACCCAACCTGTCGATACCGGAATTTTCCTATATTCCTCAGGACAGTATCGGCAGCAGGCGTGACACCACGATCAATGAGGGTGAAGCGTTAGAGTTGTCCGTCACAGTCGGAGGAAGCGCCAATCGGTACCAATGGTATAAAGATGATGCGGAAATCGATGGCGCGCAGGACAGCGTTTTTACGATTGCAGCGGTTTCCGAATCAGACGCGGGCAAGTATATTTGTCACATTACCAGCAGCACAGTCACAGACCTGACGCTGTACAGCCGGCCGGTGACCGTGAGCGTATCCACTGAATCCGGGATTGATGAACCGGAACAGATTCCGCTCGACTTTGCCCTGCAGCCCGAATTACTCCAGATCCGTTCAATCCGGTGACCACCATTCCATTTAATGTGCCAAAGCCGGAATTTGCTGCATATTTCAGTTTTCGATATGAACGGCCGCCGGGTCCAGATCCTGTTGAACGAGTCTGTTGACGCGGGGCATCATGTGACGAACTGGAACGGCACGGATGCAGCCGGTGAGCTTGTGGGCTCCGGTGTGTATTTCATCCGCATGCGGTCCGATGAATTCGAGCAGGTGCGAAAGGTTGTTTTGATGAAATAATATAAGCGAATCAACACGTTGGCAATGATAATCAGATGACCGGCGCCTTCATTAAACTGAACCTGCAAAGCATTAACACGCTATTTCTAAAAAAAGGAGGTCAATATGAGTGGATTCCGAATCGTGAAACATCTGTTTCTAGTTTTGCTTTTGAGTGCATTTTTATCAACAAGCTTATTTGCAAACGAAAATTGTGAACTGGTCGGTCATTTATCCATAGGAAGCTGCCGCGCAGTAGCAGCCGTGGACCATATCGCGTTTTTTAACAAAGGCGCAACTGTGGTTATCATGGATTTCACGAACCCCGCATCTCCCAAACTTTTGTCAGAGATTGTCACACCGGGACGGGTAAATGACATAATCACTTCAGGGGAGCATGCACTTGTCACCCATGATAATAGCCTGCAGATCATGGAGTACCGTTGCACGAGACACGCTGGTTTTTCACGCTGATCATACCGGCGGATTGCGTATTATTAGTATTTCAGATCCTGAGAATCCGGCTGAAATAGGCCAATGTCCCGTCGGCAAAGTAAAGGATGTTGCTGTACGCGGCAATTATGTCTATACAGCAACCTATGATTCGGCGGTTCAGATCATCGACATCTCGGATCCATCATTGCCGGCCAAAGCCGCTTCCTACAATCCCGGCTTTAATCGCACATACAGAATCATTCAGCATAATGATCTCGCGTTTGTGGCCTGTTATTCAAACGGTCTGTTGGTGCTGGACATCTCGGATCCGCTTCATCCGCAGGAAATCGGTCTATATGAAATTGAAAAGATTTTCAGGATTGGCTGCCTATGATCATTTTCTATACGCATCAATACACGAACAGGGTGGGCAGGTATATGACATATCTGATCCATTTGACATAAAACGTGTTGGATCATTTTCAACGCCTTCCAAAGTTCAGATCTAGCGGCACACGAGTATCGGATGTTCATTCCCGATTTGTCAACCGGTTTGTTCATTGTCGATTTTGACCAGACCCTGCATGTGAATCAGCGTACAGCCGCACACCCCGGAGCATTCAAACTTTTTCCCAATTATCCGAATCCGTTCAATCCGGAGACCACATTGCCGTTTGTTTTGCCAGACCGTATGCAGATCAGGATCACAGTCCATGATATCACCGGCCGCAGGGTGAAAACTCTTTTACAAGGATACCAACCTGCGGGGCATCACCACATCGTCTGGGACGGTACAGACCGTTCCGGCAGAAAAGCAAGCTCAGGGATTTATTTTATCCGAATACAGACGAAAGAGTGGAATCAAATGCAAAAGGTTGTGTTGGTGAAATAGCAGCAGGGCCAAATTCGAAAGATAAAATTGGGACAGGATAGAGGAAAAGCCCCTTGTTCGATGAACAAGGGGCTTGATGTTTATAACAGCTTGCGCAGCTCGTCCATGACCTTGAACGCATCCGCGATATACAGCACATCAGCTTTGCCGTGCGCCCAGCCGCAGTTGGCGTCCAGATTGATGGCGCGGCGTTCATTGATAAACCGCCATCCGACCACGTGTGGTTCTTCACCGTGACAGCAGGTTGCCAGACCTTTTTTATGACGCGGTGTCGATCCGGTCTGACCGATCTGGTTCATGTGTGTCATAAAGTGCAAAGTTTTCTGACCTTCACTCTCCATATCCACCATGGATTTGGTGCCGCCCAGTGACGCGCCGCTTTTCCTGAGTACATCCAGAATCAAATCCGCGGCCTGATCCACTTTGATACCGCCTTCGGCCTGCTGTTTGGTCCAGCCGGCGCCTGCCACCAGCAGCAGTTCCGCGTCCGGTTGGATGGTCTGTTCATCGGATTCGGGTTTGGCAATACCCTTGACTTTTGTGCGGGTCATTTGGTCGGTCACCTCCACACTGACCTGCTGCACCTCGACCTGGCCGTCAGAACCGCTGAACGGCTCAAACACGCCGGCATCCACGCCGATGATCCAGGGACGATTGGCGCGCTTGACATCGGCTTTAATACGCTGACGGTAGAACCAGCGCGTGGCGCTGATGGCGTCAGCGTCTGCGTTCAGACCTGATACGTGCGTGTCCACCACGCCGTCCAGGCGTGCGGCCAGTCCGCCCTGAATCCGCGCTGTACGCGGGGTGTGTCCGGCGACGATCACATCGGCTCCCGAGGCCTTGACCAGCGCTTCTGCCGCGGCGATATCCGTTGAATAACGCGGCGCATCAAATTCCTCTCCGGTTACAACATACACCTTTTCAGCGTCGGCGTCAGCCAGAGCATTGGCCGCATCCTGCGTGTTCGCACCCCAGAGTCCAAAGCTCACCGGTCCGAGCTGTTTTGCGGCGGTCAGCGCTTCCCGCGCCGCGTCCGGCAGTTTATTCTCTTCTGTATGGGATAAAACCAGTATTTTCATAGTAAATCCTTTTATTCTTTGATCCATTTGGCCAGTTCTTCAGCGATGTCTTTTTCCGGTTTGTTTTTGACGATCTGCGTATCGCGTTTCTGAACCGGTTGCTCGACGTTTTCGAACGACAGCGAATCATTGCTCATGTCCGCGGTCTGTGCTTTCTGCACCGCCGGCATCACCGTGCGCATATTGACCATGCCCACCTGGGGATTGTTGGGCGGTTCCGGAAGATTGCCGGTGGCCCAGCCGAGTACCGCGGGCGCGCCCGCGCATACGGAAATCTGGTGCTGTCCTCCCTGAATGCGCTCCAGAATTCGCAGCGATCCGTCATCCTGAATCGCGAGTTCGTCCACCCCCTGAAATTGATCCGTGATGCCCAGCTGCTCGCCGAGTATCTGCAAAGTCGTACCGCCGGCGCGCGACGCCGATTCCCAGCCGCCGAACAGCAGCACCCGGGACAAATCCAGGTCCGGTATGGCTTTGATCGCCTGACTGAGATGTTTCGCTGTCTGCACCGAATCGGTAAATCCGCCGGCCGGCGCATCCACGGCCACCAGATCGAACGGCACTTTTTGTGCAATGGTCATCATGACCTGCTGCAGTTTGGCTTTGGGTCCCAGACTCACCAGCCAGACCTTGCTGTCGGCGACGGTCTTGGCCAGATTCGCCGCTTCGTACAGGGCGTGTCCCGCCCAGGGATCGAGTACGTGCGGCAGCATCATCTCGTTCTTGAGTCCCGGTCCGTTCGGGGTGTCCTGGGGAACCAGTGACTGCAACGGGTCCGGCACCACACTGCCGCAGACAATGATTTGATATCCTGACATATCTATATCTCCATTCTAATTTTCAACCGAGTGCAGACCACCGGCGCCGGCCTGAAACGACACATTGGTGGTTTCTGTATCCTCGGGAACGGTTTTCACACAATTCCAGTAACAGGCGCCGCAGTGCACGCATTTTTCCCGGTCAAACACCGGCACGCCGTTTTCGCCGGGCGTGATGGCCTGACCGGAACAATTTTCAATACACAGTTTATGTTCACATGTTTTGCATATATCCGGATAAATAAAGGTCACATGATCCTTGAATCCCGCCGGAGCCTGAACCTTGCCGCCGGCAAACAGAGCATCCTGATGCGTCATCAACAGCTCGCCGTCATAGGGGATCTCGGGCCATCCGGCACGGGTCAGCACCGCATCAGCAGCAGACTGACCTTTGCGGTACGCACCGTCGCGCAGGGTGATCAATTCATCCCGAGAGATGCGGCCTTTGTAAAACGCCGACATGTCGTCCTCGCGTTCATGCGAAGCGCGCGCCGTTGCCGGATAGCGCAGTCGTCCGCCGCTGATCAGGGTCAGGCCCATCCCCAGCATACCGCGGAAAAAGCCCTTTTGGAATCCATCGCGCGAACCCGTGGCGGTTTGGGCCTGTTTGTCCATTTTGCTCTGCCTGCGTTTTTGCACATACGCGGCCTCGAGATTGTCTTTTGTTAAGGATTTTTTGTTTTTGGCCAGATCGATCACCGCCTCGGCCAGCATCGCGCCCGTGCCCCAGGCTTCGTCCACGCCGGAGTTTAAAAAGATATTGGTGCTGCCGGAGCCCTCGCCGATGCGCGCAAACCCGTCGCCGACCCAAAACGGCTCGCCGTGCTTGCCGGATTCCTGGATGGATTTGGCGCCCCAGGATTTCAGCTTGCCGCCCTTGAGGTCCGGCCACAGATACGGGTGCATCATCCAGTGCTGCAGATAGCGGTAACTGGAACGCACCGGACTGTTGAACCACGACGGCACGAAAATGCCCATGGACGCGGTATGGTCCGGATGCACATATAAAAATCCGAAAATCTCGGGCTCGGGATAACCAATGGTGTGAATCACGGTACCGGCCTCGAGTTTGGAATATATCGGCAGTTCCACCACCATTTTCATACCCACAGCCCAGTCCTTGATCTCGTGACCGTCAGGCATGCCCAGTTTTTCATTCAGTGCTGTTCCCACAGCTCCCACCGGACCGTCACCGATCACGGTCAGATCCGCGTTCACATTCATACCCGGCATGTATCCGGCATCCGGAGCGCCGTTCTTGTCCGTGCCCTGGTCCATGAGCCGGATGCCCCTGACCGCGTCACCCTCAAACAGGGCCTCACTCACCGGCGTTCCCGGCCAGATCTGCACCATACCGGTGCCCATGATCTGCTGTCCGGCCCACTGGGTAAACTGTCCCATGGAGAAAATCAAACCGCCGTCTTTTTTCATGGGGCCGGGGATATAGGGAAATTCCACCGCATTGTTTTTGAAAAACGGCAGCCAGTTGAACAGATTCAAAAACCCGTCCAGAACCTTGTGCGCGCCGCTGCGCCGACTGGCGCCGTGCGTATCTTTGAGATACACCAGTTTTTCTTTGTGAATATCCGAGGTCATCGGAATATCTTCGGGCTTGAGCTCGGGAAAGGTTCTGCGGATAGAGTCGGCTTTGGACACCACGCCGGAGACACCGAATCCGATATCGTCGGCGCGTTCGTAGCACATGATTTGCAGGGGCATACCCGGCATCTTTGCGCTTTCCAGATTCGGGGTGCCGTCTTTATTCATCAGATGCGGGGTCAGAGTGCTGAGAAATCCGGCGGTTGCCGGTCCGAATCCCACACAGGCGATATCCACATCTATAGCTTGTCGTTGCTCGTCCATAATTACTGCTCTTCAGGTTAATGATACAGCCCGGAGTCTGTACCGGGCGGAATTTGCTTAATATTCAGTTAAAGGAATACAGCGGAGCCTCCGCCTGTTAAAAAATGAATCGACTTCAAATATAGGGGTTTTTGCGTATAAATTCAAGGAGAAATGTTAGAGTAGGGAGTAAATAGTAAAAAGTAGGTAGCTTTCTTTTTACTATTTACTTTATACTACCTACTCGAAGGAAGCTCGATTCCGTTTTACAATTGTCTTAAACAGCCTGTCATATATTATATTCCGCCTGCCAATTGCGTTTTTCAACGGTTCTGATATTCTCAACGTCTTTCAAGACCCTCAGATACTGAATCAAATGCAGCAGTTCCCGGTCCCCGGGATCGCCGGTCCATTCCGTCACCGCCACCAGGTTGCCGTAATTTTTCTCCAGTTTACCCGGCGTGTCGTCAACCATGATGACCTGTTCCAGACGATACCCCTTTTTCCTGAGTTTGTGCAGGTTTTTGATCACATAGGGCTGCTGCCGCTCCGCATCGTATTTGCGCGTACAGCGTTCCGAGGCCCACAGAAATTCCAGGGGGTAATCCCCGCCGAACAATGCTTCAACCACCTGCCTGGCATAGTCCGATCCGCCCGTGGTCCATATAGACACTTTAAAGTGTTCTCTGCAGTATTGCAGAAATTCATCCACGTACGGGCGCTTGTACACGTGATACAAACTCGTTTTGAAATCCGCTTCGCGATCCAGCGGGATTTCCCGGGCATGCACCAGGGTTTCATCAATGTCGAGGACGAGGAGTTTCAAGATTACCTTTCAGGTGTATGATAATTGGAATGTACAAACTCTATGGGTAAACTGCAACCTGATCGGCGAAATGCTGAAATTGAGGATATATTTCATCTCACGATTAATGAATATCGTACCACAAATCGGGATTACAGAGGGGATCAACAACAAAACGTACTGCAGTACGTTCTGTTTTACAAGACTTTATATAATTGAATTATTTTAATTTAAGACTAATTTTTACAGACAAACCTTGCAGATTGTTGAGCGGTTACCGGTTTTATGGTGCGGTCGTGTTTCTTACACCCCCAACGCAGAGAAAAAGACAAAAATAAGGTAGACCGCGGATAAACGCCAAAAAGCCACTCTCTCTGGAATCCTCAGGTTCGTGGTTCATTCACAGGTCTAAAAAAAACGCATAATTAAAATAATGCTTTCCTCTGCTTGCTATGCGAACTCGGCGTTGAAATGTTATCTCTTTCTCTGCAGCCGCGGTGACCTCTGCGTTACAAAATCAGTTCTGCAACAAAACGAAAACCCGGTCATAGTGTATCATCGCCAGCCTAAAATGTTGATCCAAACCATATTTTATCTTGACATTCACACTTTAATTCAGTACTATTTGATTGAATATGTTTATTTTGTGATATTAAAAGCTGCATTAATCGTATAGACACCCTTTAATAAAACAGTGGAGGTATCATGAAAGTTTCAGCCCCGACCAAGATGGTTTGGTTGATTTCCCTGATCTTAGCGGCACTCGGTTTGCTATCTACCTTTATCGCCATTCCGTTTGTCAGCGTCAACGCTTTCTGGTTTGTGCTTGTCGGATATGTCCTGCTGTTTCTCGGCACTGTCCTCAAGGGTTTATAGATGTAAAACGGCGGATTCTCGAAAGAATCCGCCGTTTTTTTGCCTCGACCCTTTGCAAAACAGCAGGAATTTCTCCTGTTCCCGATTCCCCAACCACTATTCTCCAAGAAAATGCCCGGCACAACCATTGATCATTGAACCGGGCAAAATAAATATGGATATCTCAGATTTTATTACATTGCATCACATCGGATAATCCAGGGCTTCCGGAATCATCACGGTCATCAGCGCTTTGCCGGCGCGTTCTTTGGCCGGGCCGACTCCGGCGACTGCTTTTTCCGCTTCGCTCTTGAGCTGCAGGAATTCAGCGTCATCGCGGTCCGCGACCGGATAGCCGTAAAACACCTCGTTGCAGAATCGCGCGGCTTCGCCGACACTGCGCGATGCCTGAATCATACACAGGTCGCTGAAAAAGTTCACATTGCCTTCCAGACCTTCGGCCACGGACGGATGGTTTGCCCCTTCTTCCGCCAGCGTCATGACGTCGCGGATCTGGTAATAAGCCGCAGCCAGCCAGCAGAACGCGTCCGTGAGCGGAAAGGTGACGCCGTGACGGTTGCTGCTGTAAAGCTTTTGCCCGTTTTCATCCTTGCTGCTTTTGAGCGTGTTCAGTACCGACTGCCACATTTGCAGACCTTTGGCGACCGCCAGAGCGCCGGTTTCCGGACGTGTTTCGCCCACCGCTTCGAGCTTTCGCACCCAGGCATCCACATGCGCCTGGAACACGGGGGTGGCCATGGTAAAGGTCAATTGCCGCCGCTGTACGGCTTCCGGACCTTCATAAGTGGCCTCCAGCTGCGCGTCCATCCATTTCTGGCCGAGGAATCCGGGACAATCTTCGGTAATGCCATAGCCGCCCATCAGCGACACCGCTTCGCGCATCATGGTGGCGCCGACACCGGTGTTCCAGAGCTTGACCGCGGGACACAAGACGTTGGCCAACGAATCCGTGACAATATACTGCACCAGACTGTCCTGCGACAGCTCCTGATAGCGGTCGTTGCACTCACCTTTGCTGTCCCGTTCAATAAATTCAATGGCGTCTTTTTCATGATTGCGCAGTTCACGCAGCTCGGCGCGTCCGGAGATGCCCTGTTCGTCAAACCGGCGCATTTTTTCTTTTTCCAGGGGATCCAGATCATCAAACACCCTGGCGCCTTCGAATCCCATGGAGGAGGCGGCTTCGCCGGCGGCCCAGATGGCGGCAGTGCGCTGCACAGCATCGTCTTTTTGCTGAATGCCGTATTCGTAACGGGGAGAACCGGGTTCCAGTTCGCCGCCGCGGAAGCGCGTGCGCTGGTAACGGATAATCGGTTCGATTGCGGACAGCAGTTTGGCCGAGGTCATCAAACCGACGGTGACGCGCGTGCGTTTGAACACCGCATCGATCACCTGCGAGTGATTGAATTTGGGCACGATCACGCCGTCGACAATATGATATCCGCCGATAATGCGGTTCGCCGGAACTTTGGCGCTGATAATGGGATCGCGGGTGGAGGACAGCTGGTGCACCAGTTTCAACGTGGGCGCGCCGCGGTCATAGGTGCCGGGATCGGTTTCTTCCACGATGATCATACAGCTGCCCTTGATGCGCTCGTCGTCGCTTTCTACAGCCGCACAGACAAAGTTGGCAAAATCCATATTGGTGATAAAGCGGCCGCGTTTTTCCACGTGCAGCATCGGTTCTTCGCCGTCTTTCCAGTCGTCCACGCGCAGCTTGCCGCTGAGCATACCGGTTTCCACGCCCACATACGGCAGCGGCTCGGTCAGACCGAACGCGCCGCGCTTGATTTTCCGCTCCTCGCCCGGCTGCGGCGGAACGGCGCAGCCCATATATTCGGCTTTTTGTTCTTCAGTGCCGCGTTCGTGAATGGGTTCCAGCGCCAGGTTGCCGGCCAGACTGCCGGTGGCCGCGCCGCCGTCCACCCAGGACAGCTCGAATGCGGCAATGGCCAATGCCAGATTCTTGGGACCGGCAATATAACCGCCGTGTTCGGGCTCCATGAACAAGGCGGTGACACCGGAATCGTCAAAGGCGTTGAGCAGATTTTCTTTATCAGCAGTCCACTCGTGCGTGTTGCGCGCGCCGTTGGCCACCGCTGTGGCCACAGCGCCGCGCGCCACAGAGCGCACGGATTGGACGAGCATCTGCAGATCAAAACGGTCCGCGTAATGCCACATCATCGCACGTAGATCATCCCCCGGAAGCGTTCGCAAGGTTTCCATATTGTTCCTCGTATATCGTTTTCAAAATTCAAGTTTCAGGTTTACAAAATGAACAGGCCTCAAATCTACGGGTTTTCAGAACAAGAAACAAGGAGAAATGTGGATTGGGAATAGGGATGAGAGAGTGGGCGGGGTCGTGGTTATTCTGCGGCTTGCGTCTGTGGGATAGATATTTGTAAGTAAAAAGTTTCAATATTGTATTTATCAGTCGATATGATTATATCCTCGATCATATAGAATCATACTGATCATTTTTCAAGCCCTGCGAGGATGGTTTGAATAATTGTTAAAAATAGGTGTTGTTTGATCGCGCTATATTTTGTATACTAATTTCAAGAATGACAGTGAACCCAACAATGTGGTCTGTGTCATGAAAAACATCGAGTCATTTTCCTGCCCTGTCCCGCTTGACGATTATCCGCGCGTGGTCCTGGCGCACGGCGGCGGCGGCAAACTCACGCATCAACTGATCAGCCGCATGTTCCGGCCTCTGTTTTCCAATCCCGAGCCTGAACACCGAACACGACAGCGCTGTGCTGAACGCAAGCGGTCGGATTGCTTTTACCACCGATTCACATGTGGTTCATCCCCTGTTTTATCCCGGCGGGGATATCGGGTCTCTGGCGGTTTACGGCACGGTCAATGATCTGGCCATGAGTGGCGCCGTGCCCCGGTATCTGAGTCTGGCATTCATTATTGAAGAAGGTCTGGACATGAAAACCCTGTGGCGGGTGGCCAACAGCATTCGCGACGCTTGTGAGAACACCGGGGTGCACATTATCACCGGCGACACCAAAGTGGTGAACCGATCCGGCCGTGAACAACCGGAGCTCTATATCAACACCACGGGGATCGGTGAAATTACCCATGATCTGGATATCCGGCCCGCTTCCATTCAGCCGGGTGATCATATTCTGGTCAATGGCGATCTGGGGCGCCACGGTATCGCTGTTTTGGCGCAGCGGGAAGGTCTCGAGTTCGAAAGCAGCATCACCAGTGACGGCGCGCCGCTGCATGAGTTGGTGCAGCAATTAATCAATGCGGGGATTTCCCTGCATTGTCTGCGCGATCTGACGCGCGGCGGACTGGCAAGCGCCCTGGTGGAATTATCACAGACTCTGAATCACAGCTTTACACTGAGCAGACCGGGATTCCGGTGCACGCGGAGGTGCAGGCGGCCTGCGAGCTGCTGGGGTTTGATCCACTGTTCGTCGCCAACGAAGGCCGCTGCGTCATGTTTATGCCGCCGGATCAATCCAGCCGAACTCTGGACATCCTGCATCAACACCCGCTGGGACGTGAAGCGGCGCTGATCGGAAGTGTAACCGGCCCGGAACCGGCGCGTGTCATCACGAAAACCGGATACGGCGGCAGCCGCATTCTGGACATGTTCAGCGGCGAACAGTTGCCGCGGATTTGTTAAATGTGAACCCCCGACACGATCCGGGACAACAGCGGTCTTTAACCAGGTTGCCGACCCTCCCATTTGTCGCACAGCAGGGGCGTTGTAAGACAAATACTCTGCCACGCCTCTGCACGGCGGCATCGTGGATGCTGCACCCTCAATCATATAGAAAAGCAGTTCTTCCACTGCATGCAAATCAGTGGGTACAACTGGTCCGCAACAAGGGTAAGCGAATCGAAACTTGATTGGCCCTGATACGAAAAACTAACCTGGTATTGACCGATAGACAGCGGTGCATTCTCTCCTTCACTCTCTGTACGAAATGGTAAATTCCTGTAACTGGAAAAGGGCGTCAAACGAATCACCCTCAAGGGTGGCGGCAACATCGCCGTGTATAACATAGCGGTCATTTGCGCGGTTCATAGCGAAACGTCATGTCTTGAGGAGAAATATCCAGCGTCTCCAAATCAAAATCACCATTAAAGGTGAACAACACCTGGTCCCGGAATAATTAGCAATTTTTTCATTCAGAGTCTTACAAACAAACTGAATCAAAGGGCTCCGTTTCAATCTTTTTTCAGATTCGATCCGGAGCCCTTCTACGTCGGGAGGATACGGCGCTATTATGTATGGCCGAGCCTTGCTATTTTATAAAGTTGTCTGAAAAGGTTCCTCTCGCCATCCAGGGATGAATGACGACATCAACGCGACGGTTGGCGGCGCGGCCTGCTTCGGTCTCGTTGCTGGCAATCGGCTTGCTTTCGCCATACCCGATTGCTTCAACACGGGAAGCATTCAGATTAGAGTTTGCCAAAAGATATTGTTTTACCGCTGCGGCGCGCTCCCTGGATAGTTGCAAATTCTGTTCATCGCCGCCGTACGAATCTGTATTGCCCAGTACGGAAACGGTACATTCCGGGAAAGAGTTGATAGCATCGCGCACTTTGGTCAGCAACCCAAAGGATTGTTGCTCGATGGTTGCCTTGGCGGTGGGGAAATTTAGCCCAACCAGGCGGATAATGATATCGTTGCCCTCGCGCAGCATCTGTGCTTCTTCGCGACTGAATGATTCCTCCACGCCGGAAAACAGCTCGCGTGTTTTAGCTTGACTGGCGATTTGCTGCGCCAACGCAGATTTTTTTTCTGCCTCGCTGCCCAACTGTTGCTCCATTTCGACAATCCGGGCTTCGCTTCAGAGCGTTTTGCCGTTGGTACCAGTCTAAATGCTGGCTTAATTTTTCGACTTTATCCTGAGTAGCAATGACGGAAGCGATGATTTCTCCAGTGGTTTTTCCGAAACCAGCGTCGAACGAAGCGCTCAGGTTTGATTTTTCGGCAATCAGCTTCAAAGGTTTTTCCGAAGCCAACATCAGGTCTTCCCAGCTTTGATCATTATCTTTCATCTGCTCAATGACTTTTGCCAGATAGATAGCGTGTTTTGCCTCATAGTTGGCTCGCCGCGCCAAACCGCGCGCCACATCGGTATCGTAACGATTCTCATTCAGTTCTTTTTCAGCCTGATTCAAAAGCTGCCGGGCAAGTCGCAAGGTTTTGGGGGCTTGGTCTTCGACGTCAAGCTGATCTGCCTGTTTCAACAATTCCCGGGTTTTTTGCAGATAGTTGGTTTTAATGGCTTCAAGCTCGGCCTGACGATACAGTGTTTCGGCTTCACCGGCTTTCTTTTTTGCCTTATTCAGGTCTCCATCCTCGAGTTTAACAGCGGCTTCTTTGAATTTTTTTTCGGCTTCAATCCAGCGTTTAGATGAAAATTTAGCCGCTTCGGTATAGTTTGCATCCTTGCGTGCTTTTATCGAATTTGGGAAAGTTACCTCGGCAAGCTTCGTGGCGTTTATTGCTTTTTGGAAATAGGCGGTTGATTCGCGAAGATTTTTGCGAATGTCATCCAGGTTTTTTTCCTGCTCAAGATCCGCTTCAGCCTTTTGATAGCGTTGCATCGCTTCGCCAAAGTTATCGGGCGCCAGAACGTCCGCCTGGGCTTCTTTCGCTGCCTGCATCGCCGCATGAGCATCCTTAAAAAGGATGATTTTTACTTCTTGCGCTGCCAGGGCGCCCGCAGTTGCCATCAATAAAACGGCAAGGCAGCCTATTATGGCTGCACTGGCTAACTTTAATAATTTTTGTTTCTGAAACATGATTTTCTCCTTTGGATTTTTCAAGTGTATGAAAATTTTCACCGCCGCCATTTCCGCATTTAGAGTTTATTCGTGCTCAAGACGGTTTGGCGGTCCGGGTCACGATCTTTTTTCGGTCTTACCTCCTTACTGTAAAATGATTACCTATTCATAGAGCAATTAAAACAAAGCTGAGCAAACTTTCATATCCGCTCAGCTTTGCGATTGATTATAGACCAAAGAGTAAGCCAATGGTGATAACATAAAAGTTGCTTTCCAGATTACTGCTCCCCGGAATTTCCTTAAAATCGTAATCCAGAAAGACATAACGAATGTCACCGGTCAATTTTAAATTTGAACCGACGGGCAGTTCCGTACCGCCGCCAAAATGCCAGCCAAATTCCTGTTTGGTCTCGTCTTTAAGAAATGAGAATTTTTCCTGGTCATAATCCATAGTCGTGTTGTACCACCCGGCGCCAATGGCTCCATAGGCAAGGGGGGTTGGATAAATCAAACCGCTCATTATTATTGGCCAGCTCCGAATCGTCAAGGCGTCATTCGCATATTTTTCCTGACGATAGTTGATGGATGCTTCGAGACCAAGCATCGGAGTGAACTTGAATCGCCAGGCGACTCCGCCCATAAAATTACCGTCAGCATCCTGGGCTTTATAATAGCCGACCTGCGTGGCGCCGTTTTCATTCAGCGCAAAAAACTGACCCATTGAAAGACTATTTGTTATTTCAAAATTCTGAACACAATTCTTCTGTTCATTGCTCTGCCTTCTTTAGTCTCATTGCTTGCAATCGGATTTTCTTTTCCATACCGACAGTTGAAAGTCTGGAATCGGCAATACCTTTAGAAACAAGATAAGATTTAACGGTTAGGGCTCTCTCTACTGAAAGTTTCTGGTTGTATTCAGCGGAGCCGATATAATCACTATAGCCCTCAATTTCAACTTTCACATCAGGATTATCCTTCAATAGCTTTACGGCTTTATCAAGCACAGAATATGATTCCGGTAAAAGGTCTGATTTGTCGAACGCGAATTTTACACCAACCAGCACTAATCTGTCCTCAGAAATTGCGTAAATATGTTTATCAACAATAACTTCTTTGGGGATATGCTTGACAATCATATCTTCAATTCTGTTATAATCGGTCATATCTTTCATTTCCATGGGCATCTTCTGACAAGGCTCGCATTTCTTTGATGGCACGCCTTGGTTAAAGAAGAAATTGAGGCCGGCACTCAAAACCATATAAGAATCGCGTCCATTCACCTCAATTGGGGCAATCGCGCCATCAAGATCTGAATTATTTGTTTTATAATACCCAAACTCAGATACAAAGCTCCAATTGGAATTGATCTTGAATTCAGCACCAACTCCGGCATTTAATTGAGTCCCAAAGGTGTAATTATCCGATAATTTTGTTGGGTTGTCGGCTATCATTTTATAATTAGCACCGACTCCTACAAACAGATAAGGTGTAACCGGTGCGCATGGAACCAGATAATACATCAAATCAAGATCGCTTGTGATAATGTTTGTTGTTTCCTGAACCTTGTTAAGAGATGCATCGCTCCATTCTCCCTCAAGGTGGAAATAACCGCCTTTTAATCTTAATCCAACATTCTCAGAAAAATTTCGCTGAATTGAAAGATAGGCGCCGTAATTTGTATTTAAAGCGGTGATATTTGCCGAGTAATATCTGGGATAACTCAAGCCAAAACCGAATGCCCAACTATCGGTTACTGTTTGTGCCTGAGAAACACCCATGCCAATAGTCAGCATCAATGCGAGTATTATAAATAACTTTTTCATTTCATGTCTCCTTTTTTTCTAAAATACTGTTTAATTCAAAACGATTAAATTTTTCCCGATCAATTTGAGTCTATTTAACACGCTCATTTTGAAAATTCAGGGTGAGGATTTCAAATCTCCCCACCCTTACTTTTTAATAGACCTTATCGCTTATCAACAACATTGCTGTCCAATGTGATCGAGGCAACTCGCGTCAACGCCCTACCGTGCAATACCGCACCGGTAGCCAGCGTGATTGATTGATCAGCCAGGATATTTCCAACAAAGCTAGAGTTTGTTCCAAGTGTTGCTGAAGTGCCGACTGCCCAATAGACGTTTTGCCATTTTGCGCCACCGGCCAGAACAATTCTGGTTCCGGAATCCGTGACGAGAGTGGATCCCATCTTAAATATCCAGACGGCATTCGCGTTGCCACCGGCGTCAAGGGTTAAAACTCCCTGCGCTCCGCTTCCTGATATCCCGGTCGATGTCGAGTTCACATAGAGGCCGGGGGCAAGGGTCAAACCGCCCAGTTGACCCGGCAATGAGATGGCATCCAACGACCTTCCATGAGCGTCGTTATAAGCAGCAGTCAAATCAGTTTTTGCCGTACCTACTATCGGGATCAGCCGTCGTATAAAGTGTTCCGGTTACATTTTCCTCAGAAAGGCCAACAATTGTGCCGGTTGGATGCGATCCGACATCACCATAAATATGAGTAGTCACACCGGTGTTGGAGACTCCAGAGCCAGCCAGAACCGCAAAGTCACCTGCAGACCCAAGGTTTATGCCAGCCGGTCCAGATGTAAGTGATGTAAAGTTCGCTACCAATGTTCTGTTTTCACTTATAATAAACTGAAAACTTTCATTTGTTGATATGACAGTTCCGTTCTCCGTCCAGTTAGTAAATGAATATCCCGTATTCGGTGTCGCGACGACCGTTACAGAGGAGCCCGAGTTGTATGTGCCGCCACCACTTGTTGTTCCGCCTTCCGCCGGATTGGATGATAGCGTTACTGTATAAGAAATAACGGTTGAGAAACTCCATTCATAGTTATTTTCCAGAGCAGTGCCAGCTAAATCCTTTGCCCCGGTTGTAATCGTTGCTGTATATGTGGTATTCGGCTCAAGATTGCTTGACGGTGCAAAAACGGCTGTTTCGCCGGAGTAGGATACAACACCTGAAACGGGTGTTGATCCTTGCATTAAGGTAAAGGTTGCGGTGCTGATTGTTGAAGAATCCATTGTCGTGCTAAAAGTAGCAGCAATTTTCTGGTTGAGAGCCACATCTGTTTCAGCGTCAGCGGGGTCTGTAGAAATAACTGTGGGTGGGGTGACGACCGTTGATGCGCCTGTCGTAAAACTCCATTCGATAGTTATTTTCCAGAGCAGTGCCAGCTAAATCCTTTGCCCCGGTTGTAATCGTTGCTGTATATGTGGTATTCGGCTCAAGATTGCTTGACGGTGCAGCAAAGCGGCTGTTTCGCCGGAGTAGGATACAACACCTGAAACGGGTGTTGATCCTTGCATTAAGGTAAAGGTTGCGGTGCTGATTGTTGAAGATCCATTGTCGTGCTAAAAGTAGCAGCAATTTTCTGGTTGAGAGCCACATCTGTTTCAGCGTCAGCGGGGTCTGTAGAAATAACTGTGGGTGAGGTGACAACCGTTGATGCGCCTGTAGTGAAACTCCATTCATAGTTATTTTCCAGAGCAGTGCCAGCTAAATCCTTTGCCCCGGTTGTAATCGTTGCTGTATATGTGGTATTCGGCTCAAGATTGCTTGACGGTGCAAAAACGGCTGTTTCGCCGGAGTAGGATACAACACCTGAAACGGGTGTTGATCCTTGCATTAAGGTAAAGGTTGCGGTGCTGATTGTTGAAGAATCCATTGTCGTGCTAAAAGTAGCAGCAATTTTCTGGTTCAGAGGCCACATATCTGTTTCAGCGTCAGCGAGGTCTGTAGAAATGACTGTGGGTCGGGTGACAACCGTTGATGCGCCTGTAGTGAAACTCCATTCATAGTTATTTTCCAGAGCAGTGCCAGCTAAATCCTTTGCCCCGGTTGTAATCGTTGCTGTATATGTGGTATTCGGCTCAAGATTGCTTGACGGTGCAAAACGGCTGTTTCGCCGAAGTAATACAACACCTGAAACGGGTGTTGATCCTTGCATTAAGGTAAAGGTTGCGGTGCTGATTGTTGAAGAATCCATTGTCGTGCTAAAAGTAGCAGCAATTTTCTGGTTGAGAGGCACACCTGCTTCGGCTTTAGCAGGGTCTGTAAAACTTACCGTGGGTGCAGTGTCGTCTTGGACAGAAGTGATTCCAACTCTATCTTCACAGCTGGCCATTATCATGACCAGCAACAGTGGTATTAACCATAATTTTGAATATCTTTTCATGACAATCTCCTGTGCTTAGTTGTTTAATTTAATCTTTAATTCATAAATAAAACTTGTTTTGTTTGATAAACAATATCCTTCTTTTTGAAACATTTCCCTTCTTTTTTAAATATAGTATTCATTGAATCACTCGCCCAATTCACCATCAGATCATCAATGATGCTTGACCTGCCGGATCAAGTACAATAGGATGAGGGCGCCGATAATTGCGGCAATCAGCAAACCCAAAATGCCTGAACTCGAGATGTGGAACAGACCGAAAAGCCAGACTCCGATAAAGGAACCGATCACCCCAATGATCAAATCTCCCAACAAACCAAATCCTTTGCCTTTCCAGATGTGTCCGGCTATAAATCCTGCCAGCACCCCGACCGCCAAAAAAATCAGCAAGTATTCCATACTCATGGGGTATTTTCCTTAAATAAAGTGTGAATGATTCTGGTCTTCAGCGATAACATCCTGAAGAGTTGTTTGTGTATATGCGGCATAGTCAAACTCCTGCGACATCAAAGGGCTCCGTTTCAATCTTTTTTCAGATTCGATCCGGAGCCCTTCTAACGGGGAGGATACGGCGCTATTATGTATGGCCGAGCCTTGCTATTTTATAAAGTTGTCTGAAAAGGTTCCTCTCGCCATCCAGGGATGAATGACAACATCAACGCGACGGTTGGCGGCGCGGCCTGCTTCGGTCTCGTTGCTGGCAATCGGCTTGCTTTCGCCATACCCGATTGCTTCAACACGGGAAGCATTCAGATTAGAGTTTGCCAAAAGATATTGTTTTACCGCTACGGCGCGCTCCCTGGATAGTTGCAAATTCTGTTCATCGCCGCCGTACGAATCTGTATTGCCCAGTACGGAAACGGTACATTCCGGGAAGAGTTGATAGCATCGCGCACTTTGGTCAGCAACCCAAAGGATTGTTGCTCGATGGTTGCCTTGGCGGTGGGGAAATTTAGCCCAACCAGGCGGATAATGATATCGTTGCCCTCGCGCAGCATCTGTGCTTCTTCGCGACTGAATGATTCCTCCACGCCGGAAAACAGCTCGCGTGTTTTAGCTTGACTGGCGATTTGCTGCGCCAACGCAGATTTTTTTTCTGCCTCGCTGCCCAACTGTTGCTCCATTTCGACAATCCGGGCTTCGCTTAGAGCGTTTTGCCGTTGGTACCAGTCTAAATGCTGGCTTAATTTTTCGACTTTATCCTGAGTAGCAATGACGGAAGCGATGATTTCTCCAGTGGTTTTTCCGAAACCAGCGTCGAACGAAGCGCTCAGGTTTGATTTTTCGGCAATCAGCTTCAAAGGTTTTTCCGAAGCCAACATCAGGTCTTCCCAGCTTTGATCATTATCTTTCATCTGCTCAATGACTTTTGCCAGATAGATAGCGTGTTTTGCCTCATAGTTGGCTCGCCGCGCCAAACCGCGCGCCACATCGGTATCGTAACGATTCTCATTCAGTTCTTTTTCAGCCTGATTCAAAAGCTGCCGGGCAAGTCGCAAGGTTTTGGGGGCTTGGTCTTCGACGTCAAGCTGATCTGCCTGTTTCAACAATTCCCGGGTTTTTTGCAGATAGTTGGTTTTAATGGCTTCAAGCTCGGCCTGACGATACAGTGTTTCGGCTTCACCGGCTTTCTTTTTTGCCTTATTCAGGTCTCCATCCTCGAGTTTAACAGCGGCTTCTTTGAATTTTTTTTCGGCTTCAATCCAGCGTTTAGATGAAAATTTAGCCGCTTCGGTATAGTTTGCATCCTTGCGTGCTTTTATCGAATTTGGGAAAGTTACCTCGGCAAGCTTCGTGGCGTTTATTGCTTTTTGGAAATAGGCGGTTGATTCGCGAAGATTTTTGCGAATGTCATCCAGGTTTTTTTCCTGCTCAAGATCCGCTTCAGCCTTTTGATAGCGTTGCATCGCTTCGCCAAAGTTATCGGGCGCCAGAACGTCCGCCTGGGCTTCTTTCGCTGCCTGCATCGCCGCATGAGCATCCTTAAAAAGGATGATTTTTACTTCTTGCGCTGCCAGGGCGCCCGCAGTTGCCATCAATAAAACGGCAAGGCAGCCTATTATGGCTGCACTGGCTAACTTTAATAATTTTTGTTTCTGAAACATGATTGTCTCCTTTGGATTTTTCAAGTGTATGAAAATTTTCACCGCCGCCATTTCTGCATTTAGAGTTTATTCGTGCTCAAGACGGTTTGGCGGTCCGGGTCACGATCTTTTTTCGGTCTTACCTCCTTACTGTAAAATGACTACCTATTCATAGAGCAATTAAAACAAAGCTGAGCAAACTTTCATATCCGCTCAGCTTTGCGATTGATTATAGACCAAAGAGTAAGCCAATGGTGATAACATAAAAGTTGCTTTCCAGATTACTGCTCCCCGGAATTTCCTTAAAATCGTAATCCAGAAAGACATAGCGAATGTCACCGGTCAATTTTAAATTTGAACCGACGGGCAGTTCCGTACCGCCGCCAAAATGCCAGCCAAATTCCTGTGTGGTCTCGTCTTTAAGAAATGAGAATTTTTCCTGGTCATAATCCATAGTCGTGTTGTACCACCCGGCGCCAATGGCTCCATAGGCAAGGGGGGTTGGATAAATCAAACCGCTCACCATTATTGGCCAGCTCCGAACCGTCAAGGCGTCATTGGCATATTTTTCCTGACGATAGTTGATGGAGGCTTCGAGTCCAAGCATCGGAGTGAACTTGAATCGCCAGGCGACTCCACCCATAAAATTAGCATCAGCATCCTGGGCTTTATAATAGCCGACCTGCGGACCCAGACTTACGCTCTGTGCATTCACCGGGACAACCAGCGCTGTGATCAGTCCCATTAGCAGCAACATTTTCTTCCACATAAAATTACCTCCTGTTCACAAATAAATTCCAGACATGATGTTTTATTGTTTCTACTTTACGACAACTTGAAAAAGAACACGCATATTCGCCAGCGCTTCCTTTGAGAATACGTCAGCCGGTTCCTCCTCATACAATGCCGGTTTTGTTCTGCCATAACCGATTGTCGTGATTCTTTCCGGTGCAATTCCTTTTTCGATCAGATAGTCCCTGACCGCACCGGCTCTTTTTTCGCTCATTTGTTGATTGACGTCTTCCGTTCCTTTGGCAGAAGTGTATCCAGCCATACGGACATGTATTTGGGGATTTTCTTTCAATGTCCTCACATCTGCATCCAGCAAATTCTTTGCTTGCTCCGAAAGCGTAAATTGGTCAAAATCGAAATGCGTGTCACCGAAGACGACTACTTTTTCATTTTCCTTCGGCTCAAGCGCCAGCATCATGACCTTTAACTCGGACAAGCTCTTTTCAGATAATTCCGTTCTGGGGCTTTTCAAGAGCGTTAGTAAAAGAATCACTACGATTACACAGAGCACACCAACAATAACAAGAAGAATATTTTTTAACTGTTTATTACGCGTTGATCCGGAGTGTTTTGTCGTTTGCTTTTTCACCTTGGGCTTTCTGGTTTGTTTTTCCGCTTCAAGCCAGTCTACAAAATCATTTCCGTCCTTAAATCCATGTTTCTCATAGAGCTCATACGCCTTTTTTCTGATCTCCTCGTTTTCTTCATTTAACACTTTTTGCCTCATTTTGTCACCTTTTTTTTAATTATAAATAGTCGTAAATATGTGCTGCTGCCACCGGTTCACTTGAAGGTGATTAGCTCACTCCCATATCAGCAACTTCCCGCTCTGGGCGGGACGCATCCTGAGAGGTTGAGAACTAACCCTTCCATCCATTGCGACGGGCGTTCCCTTTGCAATCGATTTTGTTCTGATAGGCTTGTGTCGAAGCGCCGATGATATTGCCGTTCGGGGCAGTGCGCCGCCAACGCCAGAACCCTTCGGTGTCTTTGTAGATTTCTCATGTATCGTTCATAATGTATTCACCTCATCTTTTTTGCCTTTTCTGAGTATTTTAATTTTCTCATCATACGTTGTCAACGCATGTAATACGTGATGCCGGCGCCCACATAGTGAGACGAGTTGTCGTTGATTGCGATACCGAACTCGGTAGCCAAGTCGAGTGCATTGGACAGGCGGTACTCGATTCCAGGCACAAGGTGCAATCTCATGAATGAATCATCGATTCCCGGCGGGGCATCCTGGATCGACTCGAACGAGGCATCCAAAGCCCCGCACAACTCCAGGTTGTCGGTCACGTGCCCGCTCAACTGCGGGGTGATTTCGAACCCCATGGTGTCATAATTATTATCCTTACCGGATATCCAGTGGACACCTCCCGTCAATGAGCAATCAATGTGGGAATTATTATCTTCACCTCTGAAAATCCAGTACTCGCCATCCACGCCGATAACAGTACCTTGATCGAAGACACCTAGCTTGGCTTCGACGTCGAACTGTTCGGTGAATGCATACCCTCCACGAGCCGCAAATCCGATTTCGTTATCGGCTCCGTCCTTACCGAGTACAATAATTGGGGCAGCCACGAGCTTGAATATACCAGGCTCCATTGTCTCGGCGGACTGCAGAATACCGAGGTACTGGGCCGTAGCCGGCAGCGTAAAGCACAGGAGCACACCTGCAATAAAAACTGTTTGAAAAATTCTAGAGGTTCTCATGATACATCTCCTTATTAAATGAATGAAAATCGTTTTGTTATTTATATCAAATCCAGCCGTAAAGACAAACCGCCAAAGGGATGTGTAAAAAGAATTGATTCTTTTTGACTACCAATTTATCATCCTTATCCATGAACGATCAACCCACTGAATACCTGAATACGAAGAAAATGGACATTTTTCAACTTGTCACTACTTTTTGTAATATGTCATAGCCTCTTTTATCTCTGATTTTATTTTCCGGATCCGATTCGCGTCGGAGGGGTGTGTGCTCAGGAACTCCGGCGGTTTGGCGCCCGCGTTCTGAGACATACGCTGCCAAAATCCGATGGCGCTGTTGGGATCGTATCCTGCCATTGCCATAAAAATTAATCCAAGACGGTCTGCCTCGCTCTCCTGAAGACGGCTGTACGGCAGCACCGCGCCAAGCTGAACCCCGACGCCGAAAACCGTCATCCAAATCTGCTGGGTTTGCTCGGGTTTCTGCTGGAGCGCCATCGAGAGCGTCTGTCCGCCAAACTGGGCAAGCAGCGCCTGACTCATCCGCTCGTTGCTGTGCTTGGCCACGGCGTGAGCGATCTCGTGCGCCACCACCACGGCCAATCCGGCTTCATTTTGGGTGATCGGCAGGATTCCCGAGTACACGACTACTTTCCCCCCCGGCATGCACCAGGCGTTCACTTGCTCGTTTTCGATAAGGTTGAATTCCCACGCGAATCCATCAAGATCCTGAGATAAATTATTTTGTGCGAAATAGCCAGTCACTGCGCTTTGGATGCGATTTCCGACTCTTTTCACCAGCTTTGTCTCCGCCGAATTCGTGCTTGTCTTGTTTTCTTTCAGAAACTGGTCGTACTGGACAAAGCTCGTGGAAAGCATGTCAAAATCCGAAACGAGAGAGAGTTGACGCCTGCCGGTGAGCGGCACGAGGCTGCAAAATTGTAGTAGAAGCGCCGCAATCAAAAGGCTAAATAATCCGATTTTTAACTTTTTCATGGTTCACATCTCCTGATTGTGTGATTGATCAATAGACTATTGATTACTTTAGCTTATAACATTCCCAGCCGGAATGATTCCGTTTGTGCTTCGAGCGTCCAAAACGCGGCGGTCGGTAGAAGACGTCTACGCCCTCGCTCATTCCAGGCTGCATGGTTGCAGGACCTTCGGCGCAATCGCAGCGCTCTACAGAGACCGGATTTCGCCCTTTCAATGTGGTCAAGGTCTGATCGTAAACACTGTCAATGGACTGCACGTATTCCTGCACCCGATCCACATCATACACGGCAACAGTGACCGCTGTCTGAATATCTTCAGTCAATAGTTCGAATGCCTGGCGCGCATAGTTCTTTGCAAACCGGGGCACATCTCCATCTCGCAAACCGACATCCAACCGTTTAAATGGACAAAGATAAAAGTAGGAAAGGTGAAGATTGCCCGGCGAAGCAACGATGGTACGCGTGTAGGGAGCAAGCGCCGCAATGGTGTGAGGGGTGCCGCCGAAACACGTAGAGAGCACGAGGAGATCGAACTTTGTGGAATCACGTGTCATGCGCTTCAATCCATCGGCAAGCTCATGAACCTCGAACGTCTTTTTCGGATACGATGCATCATAACCTGTTCGGTCGAATTCAGGGATTTCATGACCAAAGTAAAAGAACAATTTCACCAATTGAGATTGCTCGCCCAGGTGAAAACGATGATAAAGCTCCGCTTCAGGATCGAAGCGGGATGATCCATGATCGCGCCAATACGATTCTTTGGCGAGCAGCCGTCCGTTCCGATAGTGATAAAATTTTCCATCACGGCGTGGAAATAACAACGTATGTCTTTTGGGTTTTTGGTGAAAAATGAACACCTCCGCTTGCGGATTTTGCACCGCTACACTTATTGCCCCAAATAGAGCCTCCTCATCTGCTCTGTGCGCACGGCCGCCGGTATCGTGATAAAGATAGTCACCATCGCCGTGGATAATAAATACCATTGAGTAGTGTGGCGGTGGCAATGCACTCTCCTTCTCCAGCGCAGTTTGCCTATGGATCAAAGGAACGGAGCTGCACGAAAACAGAAATAATACGAGCGCCACGCAACTGACGACCCCGAAAAGCATTGAGCAGGGTTGCGTGGTACTCGTGAAAGACAAGTTGTTTGAGCTATGCATGTCAATAGCCTGTAAATGTTTGCCTGGTGACAACAAGACTACAGGATGAGTATCAAAACAATGAGGATCAAGAGCGCCGATACCAAGCTGATGGTAAACTCCCAGCGTAGCCTGCTCCATATCCTGAACAACATAATCAGAGAAATTATTGAGTTGTGCATCGGCAACCCGCGCATAGCCATTAATGCCCGCGAGCTCATCTTGTTTCTCCTGAAGAGCCGCTTTGAATTGATCAATGCCAGCGCGATCTTTTTGCGAAATCAGTCCGGAACTTTCAACTCTCTCCAGCGCCCGGGACATGGTTTGCAATGATTTGTTGAGTATTTCACGTTTTTCGACCGGATCATCCGTTGCCTTTACTTTGTTTGCAGTCTCATTAAAGTACTTTTGAATATCTTCTGTCCCTCCCGCATGCCCCGCTTGAATCATTACAAACAGCATAATAATGGCTATGAAAATTATTCTTGCTTTCATGGTGTTACCTCCAAAAAGTTAAAATAAAATTAATTGATTATTTCCATCGTAACGTTATTGATTGCCCGCGCTCAAAGCGTTAGATGGATTTGCATTTTAGGCCCAAGCAGGTGCCCAAAATTTTATTGAGCGGTATAGCCTCCATCGATAACCAACTCGGCTCCAGTAATAAATTTAGACTCATCAGAAGCAAGATAGAGCACGCCATAGGCAATATCATCAGGCTCTCCGACATGACCAATGGGATGGTGACTATCAAGCTGCTCTCTGAACGCCTTGACTCCTTCTGGTGAATCTTTAGCGAGTCCCTCCACAAGTGGCGTCCATATAAAGCCCGGATGTATGGAATTGACTCTAATATGGTCCTTTGCATAAAACAGAGCATCATTCTTACTCATCAGCCGAACGGCCCCTTTGGATGCATGATAGGGCGGCAAGTCCGCAGCGCCGACGATTCCATAAATAGAAGACATGTTAATGATGCTGCCGCCACCAGATTTTTTCATGAATGGGATCGCATGTTTGGTACAAAAGAAAACACCGCTGACGTTCACATCGATGACTTTTTCCCATTCTTCTTTGGTTATTTCATGAGTAGGTTTATTCGCTCCGGCGATACCGGCGTTGTTAACAAGTATGTTTATTGAGCCAAATTCACGAGCAATATTGGAAAAAGCGCTGCTAACGCTATCCTCATTCGAGGTATCGACACGCCAGTATTTTGCAATTCCACCGAATTCCGAGATTGTGTCTACTACTTTTTGCCCCTCTTCATCCGCTATGTCGGTTACAGCGACCTTTGCTCCTTCTCTGGCCAATTGCAGACACGCTGCTCGACCAATTCCTACTGCGCCACCCGTAACAACAGCTATCTTGCCTTCTACTCTCTTCACGATCAACTCCTTTTGTTATAAAATGCCTACCCGGTCGGGCTCGCGCCGACCGCTGTAACCGATTCGTTAGGCAGTCGTTATTTCTTGTGATTTGCTGCTGCGTCACTGAAAGCAGACTTTGTCGGATTCCACACCGTCTTTGATCGACTCCCACGAGTCTTCACTTGCGTCCGCAATTTCAGCAAGCTTGTTCTTTCCACTCTCAATCTTGCCTTTTAGTGCTTCGATCTGCTTGTTCAATTCCAGATGTGCGTCAGCGCCGGCTCCAGAGGCCTTTGCCTTAAGCTTTTCTACTTTTGCTTTCCACTCGTCCAACTGAGCCTGTTTTTTCTGCTGATACAGTTCTTTCTCACTCATTGCTTTCTCTTTTCAGTATTTTATTTGTTGGCGCCGAATTCTTTTTCAGACTTTTCCCATGCATCACTGAGATTCTTGTATGCATCTGAAAACCCTTTCTTTGTATGCTCCCAGGCATCGGCAGAACTGGTTTTCAATCTGCTGTACCAATCGCCCACCTCTGTTCGTTGCTTGCGCAGCGCTTCCAGGTTAGCACGGGCGTTTTCACGAGCGTCCTTGTTCATTTGATCCCAGTTATTGTTAATACGTGTTTCCAGTGTATCGATGCGTTTATCCAGGTCGTCCAAGGCCGTTTTGGTTCTTTCAATCGCTTCTTCCCGCTGATCGGCGGTATAAGTCCCAAGCGCCTTGATTAAATCCTGCGTTTCTTGTTTGATTTGTTTTGTCGACGTTTTGTCTTTAGATAAATCTGTACAGCCTGTCACTGTTATTATGAGCATGGCGGTTAACATCCACGTCAAGACAGAATGGTTTGTTTTTGTGTATTTCATTTGTTATTACTTTCATTTTTATGTTGTGGTTTTGCGCGACGCTTCACCAGAAGCGTCGCAGTAATTCCTGCGATAAACCCTGTGGCTGCGGTTAAAAACAGCAGGATGATGCCCGGCACATCTCCGGTCAGCCAGAGAAAACGAACGTGCCAGGGCGCTTGATTCTGAGACACAACTAGCGGAAAGCGACCATCCTGCACAGAAGCAACACCAGCTTGATTAATTTCATATCTTTTCCTTCGGTTTGAACTTTCAAATGTTCATGCTGCCTGACACTAAATTGGCCGGTGCGGTGCCATTCAATTGATTGTCATCTGCCAATGCGGATAGTGGACATGGAGCCGATCACCCCAAAAGCACTCAACAGCCACAAAACCACCGCGATGATCACGACAACATTCAAGATCGTTTTGATCTTGCGATGCATTGGTATGTACTGATTAATCAACCACAAAAGAACACCGACTACGATCAGAACGATGACAACATTAATTAGTGGCATTATTGCCTCCTTTTCATGACTAATACTATCGCATCTTCTTTCATCAGCACTGGTTTAACGGATTCACTCGAACGCGAGTTGGTTCGTTTGCCGTCTTCTGCGGCTTTTTTCGATTTATTTCGCCAAAATGGCAGCTCCACGCGTCGATTTTGTTCACGACCATAGTCTGTATCATTTGAAGCGATCGGATTCAACTCGCCGAGTCCTGTCGTGGTAATCCTTGAGCCGTCAATACCCAGATTTCTTTGATAATCGGCAACGGCTTGAGCACGACGTTCGGACAACTTTTGGTTGTATTCTTCAGAGCCTTTATCATCGGTATCGCCTTCAATGAGAATGTTTGTATCCGGATATTTCTTAAGCACCTTTGCCAAACTCTCAATGTTCGTCTTTGCCGCAGGCTGCAACTCGGAAGAATCATATTCAAAGAGAATTCCGGAGTCAAACGTGATCTTGATTCCCTCACCAATTCGCTCGATTTTTGCGTTCTCGATGTCCTGTCTCATCTCTTCGGCTTGCCTTGTCCATCTGGCGAACCGATGAGCGCTCCGGCTACCGCCGACCGCCGCCCCGGTGCGGTGGCGCCAACGGCCGTGTTTCCGAGTTGCTTGTCCGATAACGCCGCCGGCAACGCCGCCGGCGCCCGCGCCGATTCGCGCCAGCCTGTTAGCGCGCTACTCAGCTCCACACGCCGTCAGTAAGAGCGATCCAACACAGAGTAGCGCTCCGATGATGACAACGTTTGGTTTTGATTTCAGTGAGTACACCTTCTTTTCAAAAACTGTGGACAGGGTTAATTCGAGCGGAAGGCCAACGGATACGGCCTCATCCATGGGCCGAAGGCCTCACTCTCTACGCCCCGCCCAATTACGTATTGTTTGAGCGGAGGTGATATCACCCGGATGCTGGTTTGTGTGACATTCTTCAGTTAACTCTCCCGGCATTCATTACAGCGTTATTCCGCCTATTGCTGAACATAGAATTCAATGCGATCGATTCTCTGCCCGGCCATCTGCGCGGTATCATTACCGGCAACGGGTTCGGTTTCACCTTTTTACCGACGGTTTTACAGGCGATTCGCCGGCGATGCCTCTTTCCGCCGCCGGTATTCGCCGCCTGTGCCCGGCGCAATGAGAGCGCCCGATTGTATTCATCGCTGCCCACACTATCCGTATGGCCGGAAATTTCCACCTGAACATCGGGATTGGCAACGAGAGCTTTATGGGCTTCCTCTAAAATATACCTGAGGAGTCCGGCGTCGAAGTGGCCTTGCTCGTAATCCAAAATCGACCCCTCGAAGAATTACTTTTTTCCCTTTCTCGAGAATAATCGTCGTTTTTGGCTTTGCAACGTCATCCTTCGAATCCAGCGGGTTCGTTTTGTTTTTCACTTCGGCGCCATCGTTTGCACCACCGCCATCGGTATCGATTTTCCGCCGAGATCGGTCTTATATTGTTCACTTTCGTCGCCGTCGCTAAACCATCACCATCCGTGTCTGCTTTCGCCGGATCGGTTTTATACTGATTCACTTCAGCGCCATCGCTCAGCCCGTCGGCATCGCTATCCCTCTTGAGCGGATCGGATTTGCCCTGTTCACCACTTCGTCGCCGTCGCTCAAGCCGTCGCCGTCGCTCTGCCGCCATTCAGTGGATCGGATTTGTGCTGCGCTTCGATTCAGGACCGTCGTTCAGGCCGTCGCCATCGCTGTCCGCCTTGAGTGGGGCGGTCTTGTACTGATTCACTTCAGCGCCGTCATTCAAGCCGTCACTATCCGTGTCTGTCTTAAGAGGATCGGTTTTGTATTTGTGCACTTCATTGCCATCGTTTAAACCATCATTATCGCTATCCGGCCTGAGCGGATTGGTTTTCCATCGATTTATTTCATCGCCATCGCTCAAGCCGTCGCCATCGGTGTCGGCCTTTTTGGGATCAGTGCCTAATTCTTTTTCAATCTTATTGGTCAGTCCATCCTTGTCTGGATCGGCATCCGCGCCTGGTCCGGCAAACACAAGTCCGAGAAGAAAACCAAAGTACCCATCATGCTTCTTATTGGTAAGACTGTTGAGGTCGGCACCCGTTCGCGTGCGTCCGTCGAGTTTATCCGTTAAGGACAAATTATATCCACCACTCACCTCCAATAACATTTGGCTGCCGAGTCTGCTCTGGATACCGACTCCAATTGGGACCATTGGTAAAAAGATCCGAGCCGCTGACGGCGATATCTTTGGTCGCGCCAAAACCACCATAAAAGAAAGGATTTAAATCCTCCAAAGAAAATGGAATGAAAAGCAATCTGTTATCGGCCATGAAGGTTTTTGTATTATAATCGCCAGGAGCGTTGAGTTCGGTGTATCCCACGCTGAGTTGACCTAAAAAAATGGGAGAAATGAGCTTGTATTGAAAATAGCCACGAGCCTGAATGACCCATTTGTCAGCGTTGCTATTATCTCCTGCGGCACCGCCCGCGGCAATGCCATAGCCCACACCGGGATTGACAAATTGTGCATTGGTTTGATTAAATCCGAAAAACAATAGAATCAACGTTGAAAATAATATTAGATGTTTCATGATAAAATTCCTTTCATCTTTTGGTTGGGTGTCCAATTTTCACAGTTGCACTGCATGACACTTGGGGTGAGCCGCAGCCCACTCCCATTTTTTTCTTCGGTTTTTGCAAAAGAATTTTTTGAGCCAGCTTTGCTTATGAATACAATAAATAACTTGAGCATATGATTCTTGACGAGTTCCTTGATTTTTCCCTTTACCTTATGAAACTTACCCTTTGCCTGGTCCTTCGTGCTGCTGTCTTTCATTGTGTTTTCCTCTTAAAATAGTGATTTCCGCATTGTGTACATTATCGATGTCAAGCTTAAGATTTGGCTCATTATAAAGGGATAGATCAAATTCAAAACGTCTTTACGCTCCTTGCCTTCGTGCTTACTTTACAATGATTTAATAACTCTCATGTTGGCCTTTGCTGCTTTTTCCTTGTAACAGTGACATGAACATTTTGTACACCTTAACCCTCGGCAATCAGAGGCCCCTGAAAGCGAGTGCGTGCCCAGATAAAAGCTAAATTTCTGATTAGCCATTTCTCAAAATCAGCCGTTTTATCAAATTGTTCAAAACGCCAATAGGACAGTTTGTAGGTTTGCTGTACCAGGCTTTCTGCTGTTTCTGTGCTTCCTGCCAATCTAATTGCTTGGCTGTACAATTTGTCCATGTGCTTTAGAGCAAGGTTCTCAAAAAGCCGGATTTCGTTGTCAGTCATTTTTCTCCTCTCCTTTTTTTTATTCCATTTTTATTGCTTTTTCCTGGATTTAATAACACAGTTGCTGTTTGCCCATCAGTTGGGCAAAACCAAAGCGATTCTCTCAAGATTCACCAACGCACCACTGTTCATAAAAATTACGGTTCCGCCCATTTTTAATACCTGTTCGATGATAAAATCCACCACATCATCGATCACTTCCCATATATTTACGTGATTTGAAATAATCAGCGAATGATCCGCTTTATGATGAATGCTGCCCTTTACATGATAATCTTCTTCCACGTACAAAGTGGAGCCGATCTTTTTTTCCGTAGACTGGCCCACGGCGTCAATTCCGGATACGACTTTTTTTGCCTTGGCTGCGGTTGCCAGATCATGCATCGCGTTTTTAGTTACGCCCGAGATTGCCTCTTTTACGATGGGCCATACAATCTTGCCCAAATCATGTAAAGACGTGGCGCTATAGTTGCCTTTAATCGTGCCGATAACTGCATCCCAATGCGTCGTCAAGACTATAAAAATGGCGAGGTTGCTCTTTTCACCGACTATCACCAATGGAAGTGGATCTTGTTGATAATAATGAGCAAAGTGCTGGTCCGTCTGGTTAAAAAATTCTCTCAGTTGGGTATTTTGGGAATCCGGGTTAGCGGCATCAATTGAAATTCCAAGTGGAAAATTCGTGTTTTGAATGTCAATGAGTTTATCTCGAAATCCCTCGAATAGCCTGCTCGTTTGATTGCTCAACAACAGGACATAATAATGAATGCTTGGTTGCATGGTATAATCTCTTATTTCGTTAAAAATTGATTATTTACTACGACGCCAATTTTTTCTTTGTATGGCACCAATTACATGCTAATCATATTCAGCCACAAAATCAATCGCCCAAAAGGTTGAAAAAGGAGCTAATTCTTTGGGATGATAAAGAGACAATTACGGGGTGGAAAATTCGTGTTTTGAATGTCAATGAGTTTATCTCGAAATCCCTCGAATAGCCTGCTCGTTTGATTGCTCAACGACAGGACATAATAATGAATGCTTGGTTGCATGGTATAATCTCTTATTTCGTTAAAAATTGATTATTTACTACGACGCCAATTTTTTCTTTGTATGGCGCCAATTACATGCTAATCATATTCAGCCACAAAACCAATCGCCCAAAAGGTTGAAAAAGGAGCTAATTCTTTGGGATGATAAAGAGACAATTACGGGTGAAGAAATATTTGACTTGAATTTCGTTATGCCGGAGAGACATATCTTTTGCGAGATTATGTTCAGAGCCCGCTCAATATGCTAAATACATACTGCAGCTACAATATTGCAACGGCACAGCTTATGAAGGGAAGCCATAAAATGATCCGGGCCTGTGTTCTGGTTTACAAGACCAAGGGAGGGGTTTTAAGTTTATTACAAACACGCTTGAATGTGTATGTCGGGCGGGATAGTTACAATAATTTCAGGAGTAAATCATTATCAGATTTATTGCTTGAGGGCAAATGCCGCTATCTGCAGGCGATTGTTAAGAGCGAGTTTTTCCAGAATATTGTGTACGTGGCTTTTGACGGTATAGGTGGCGATGTGGAGTGTGGCAGCGATTTCTTTGTTGCTCATGCCTTCCGCAATCAGATTCACCACTTCACGTTCTCGAGGCGTAAACCGGACAGAGTCGGCAGGTATGTCTTTGCCGCTCTTGACGGCTAAATCGATAATTTGTGTAAAGAGTGAATTGGTCAAAATCGGTGGAAGCACATTTTCACCCTTTATAACGGTCTTTATCGTTTCGATCCAATCGCTAAAAGGTGCGTTTTTAAGAATGAAACCGGATCCCCCGGCTTTGACAAATTCAACAATGTCAACATGATCGGGAATAATGTCCATGGCGATAATCTTTGCCGTGGGTAATTTATCCTGAAGCAGAGTCATCAGC
Source organism: candidate division KSB1 bacterium (assembly GCA_034521575.1). Lineage (NCBI taxonomy): Bacteria > Pseudomonadati > Candidatus Zhuqueibacterota bacterium. The sequence continues at coordinate 347,108 of JAXHMJ010000001.1, read as the reverse complement.
TCCAGGCTGTTTACTTTTTCCAGTCCCAAATCCAACAGGACAACATTCGGGGGGAATCGCATATTCTTTAATTGTTCTATCGCGTCGCCATCTTCCGATCGCGCAACGACATCGAAATCATCATGCTCAGTGAGCATGGCAGCGATCCCTTCGCGCAGCAGGTTATTGTCTTCGATTAATAGAATTTGTGTTTTTTCCATGAAATCATTGTTCCTTTGGATGAAACGGCTCTGCAAAAATAACAAATTATTTTGAATTTACACAATAGAAAATTAAAATGCAATAATCAAGACAGCGGTGTCTGGTTGCTGCAATAAGAGCAGCCACCAGAATTCATTATATTCATATGAGTGCTAAAATTTAGTTTGGGTGCGCCATTCACCTGACCGATCCGGAAAATGAACATCCCTTTGATGAGGTCGGAACGGCTGTGCTTAATTTTTGAGTCCGGACGCTTTTCTACATTGGCAATTGTTATATTGACCTTGCCAATTTCTTCGGTCATGCGCTCATTGACTTTGCCAATTTCTGTAGTCAAGCGATGCTCAAACTTTTCCTCAACAAACGTCAGCATCTCTTGTTCTTCTTTATTCACATTTATCGAGTTAATGAGACTTGGCCTTTTTCTCCCAGCTTTTCTCTTGACGGTTTTTCAACTACAGAAATTTTTGACATTGTACCCTCCTTTTAATTCAAAACACACATCAATTTAATGATATTTCAGGTAAATGCAAGAAAAAAGTAAAGTCTGAAAGTCGAATGATCTTAAAAACCGAGTGTCTCCGGGCTGCATTCCGCCAGAGACAGACTGGCGGAACGATGGAATAAGGCTTTCAATAATACGATTTCAGCACACAGCGGCAGACGTTGATCCGGGAACGACAGTTTGTAGCTTTGCATTTTTTATCCCCTGTCCGGGTATTTACCTTATTTTTGTCTTTGCAAGCTTAGGTGCCGCAAGACAACGAAGGCATTACCTTATTAACTTATTTTTAATAACGTTACCGGTACTTTTCAGAAAGATTTATTTAAAAAAGGCAAACAAAATCCCCAATAATGCCCCCACCTGACCGATCCAAAAAATAAACATCCATTTGATGAGGTCGGCGCGGGTCTTGCTATTTTCCGCAGTAATTCGCTCATTAACTTTGCCAATCTCTTCTGTCATGCGCTCATTAACCTTGCCGATTTCTTCCGTCAGGCGCTCATTGACTTTGGAACTTTCTGTGGTGATACGTTCGTTGACCTTGGATATTTCTTCTGTCAACCGCCGTTCAAATTTTTCTTCCACAAACTCCAGCATCTCGTGTTTCCGCTGTTCAACACTTTGATTCACAAGACGAAGCAAACTTTCCGATGCGTCTTCGCCCAATTTTTCACGCAATGGTTTTTCTACAGTCAAAGCAGGCATTTCACCCTCCATTTTGATTTTAAAACATACATCAAGTTAAGGATATTTCACATAAATGCAAGAGAAAAAGCATCATCCTGCAGTTGTAGAATATATAGAAAAAGAGTGAGAACGGCACATTACCGGGAAAAAGGCTGGATCCTGCCGCTCCCATTTGTCGCACAGCAGGCGAGCTGTACGACAAAGAGCATAGCGGGCTGCAACGCCGATGCGATCCAGGTGTCCAATATTGGAATTATAATTTCCATTTTTGAAGCAGAAATGGAATTATTGTTTCCATTTTTAGATATTTTATGTATATTGTAGAAAAATAACAGGTGACGGCATGAAATATATTACCAGGCATTTTTCCCCGTCCGAACAATCCTATTTTCTGTTCGGCCCGCGCGGAACCGGCAAGTCCACGTTTTTAAAGCATCATTATCAAAATGCGCTGTGGATTGACTTGTTGATGGCTGATGTGTATCGGACGTTGTCGGCGTTTCCCGAACGTCTCAAAGAACGGGTCGAAGGCAATCCGGATAAAGATATCATCATCATCGATGAGATTCAGAAAATCCCGGATTTACTGGGCGTTGTGCATGCGCTGGTGGAACAGCACAACGACAAACAATTTATCCTGACCGGCTCCAGCGCCCGCAAGCTCAAACGAAGCGGCGTAAATTTGTTAGCGGGACGCCTGCATTATTACACCATGCATCCTTTTATGCTTTCCGAAGATGTGGATTCGTCTTTTGATGAGGCGCTCGATCGCGGATTGGTGCCGGTTGTGGCCAAAAACGCTGATCCGCGTGCGACGTTGGATGCGTATGTTTCGCTTTATGTGCAGGAAGAGGTGCAGCAGGAAGGGCTTGTCAGGAATATCGGCGCCTTTCACCGTTTTCTCGAATCGATCAGCTTTTCTCACGGTGCGCAGCTCAATATCAGCAATGTTGCCCGCGAGGCGCAAATCGAGCGCAAAGTCGTCGAGGGCTATATTCATATTCTGCAGGATATTTTATTGGCCTATCGAATTCCGGTGTTCACCAAAAAAGCCAAACGGGCGGTTGTTTCGCATCCCAAATTATTTTTGTACGATTGCGGTGTCTTCCGTACGCTGCGTCCCAGGGGGCCGTTGGATAGACCGGAGGAAATATCCGGGGCGGCGCTGGAAGGGCTCGTGGCGCAGCATTTAAAAGCGTTTCTTGCCTATGGCGCTGAAAAAAATGATCTGTTTTATTGGCGAACCCAACGCGGTGTTGAGGTTGATTTTATTCTTTATGGAGAAAGCGGCATAACGGCTATTGAGGTCAAAAATGCCAAACAGGTGCGTCACCAGGATTTAAAAGGGTTAAAAGCCTTTCGCACGGATTATCCCCGGGCACAATGCATTTTATTGTATCGGGGCGATGAGAAATTGTTGATCAGTGACGTGCATTGTTTGCCGGTTGCTGCGTTTTTGCGAAAACTGTCTCCGGGAAAATCGATTGACGAGGCGTTTTGATGTTGCAAATGATAAAACCCCGCGGTCTTTATGACCGCGGGGTTTTGGAGTTTGCTTTATGGAAGAACATTCTTACCTAAATATAATACAGAGTCAAGTGGAAATGAATCCTTAATCCAACCGATAAGTATATCAAAGCATCAAGATTGACCTTTGTAGAATCTGCATCAAAAGACAAGGCACCAGAAAAAACATCAGGATGCGGCTGCAAAAGAATCTTGACATGATCACCGGGATTCACATCGGTTGTATCAGAAAAATAATGATCAGCGGTTGTGTATGATCCGGGGGCCGCTCCGGCAGGGTTTTGCCAGGCCTTTGCCGGCACGGCCCGGAACCGGCGCCATGACATGGCCGTTGAGCGCATGTCCGCTTTTGGAAATGCGTTTGACAATCGAGCGGTGATGCTGTTGAAAGCGGACAAAATAGACGCCGCTGGGCTGGTTGGACAGATTCAGGGAAAAAGACCGGGATCGCGTCTGATCGCTGATCACGGTTCTGCCGAGAATATCGTAGACCGTCATCTGCACCGGCTCGGAGCGGTTGAATTCAAATCGAAACGCTCCGGCTGAGGGATTCGGGTACACGCGAGAAACATTGAAGGGGATCGTCGGGTTTTCAATGTCCTGAACATGGGTGAGATCAAACCGGAAAGAGCCGTCCGCGTTCACCGGTGTGGTCTGGCTGGTTTCGCCGTCCTGGTAAATCACAGTAGCGGCCGGGACGGGGTCTCGGTTCAATTCGTTCAGGACGGTGCCGTCGAGGGTCTGGGCAGCAGTCGTGCCGGTCAGCACGGCCGCGGTGATGAGTGTGAAAAGCGTCCGGAGCTTGAAGGACTGATTGTTATCTGTCATGAAACACCTGTGATTGTCGTGTGTTTGGTTGTCAGCGGGGTCTGGATATCCCCTTGCTTATAATTTAAACAAATTGTGGGGAAAGGCAAGAAAAAGGCTGTTATTGGAGTGAAATATCCGAAAGCTTTCACGGACTCGCGTCAAGGCAGAAATCGCATATACCGGTCCTCGTCGTACAATTCCAAAATGCGATACAAACATAGGGGGCTTGAGCCCTCTTTCGTCTTTGAGCTCACGGACGGTCTCCGCCTGCCGGCTGATTCATTCGTGGGCGGTTGGCCCGAATGGCAATCCTGTGCCGTATCCGCACACCGCTCCGGCGTCAATCAGCCGAAAGGGTTGCCCCTCCCATTTGTCGCACAGCAGCCAAGCTGTACGACAAAGAACATAGCGGGCTGCGCGGCAGCATCGCGGATGCTAAACTCCATATGCCACCCTCGTCGTACAATTCCAAAATGCGATACAAACATAGGGTGAGCCCACGGACGGTCTCCGCCTGCCGGCTGATTCATTTGTGGGCGGTTGGGCCTGGTGGCAATTCTGTGCCGTATCCGCACACCGCCCCGAATATCCGTGCATTGTATCTGAATTGTAAATAAGGTTGTGATGGGCGCGGTCTCTGGCTACTAAGGTTGACCCCGTAAAATAAAGTTTTCAATAATACGATTTCAGCACACAGCGGCAGATGTTGATCCGATAACGACAGTTTGTAGCTTTGCATTTTTTATCCCCTGTCCGGGTATTTTACCTTATTTTTATCTTTGCAAGCTTAGGTGCCGCAAGATAACAAAGGCATTACCTTATTACCTTATTTTATAACATGTTAAACGTTGTTGGCCATTTTCAAACGAGTTTATTTGAAAAACGCAAACAACAACCCCATAATCGCCCCGATTTGACCGATCCAGAAAGTAAACATCCATTTGATGAGGTCGGCGCGGGTGTCAGATATTTGATTTTTAACACCGGCAATCTCTTCCGTCATGCGCTCATTAACTTTGCCAATCTCTTCTGTCATGCGCTCATTGACTTTGGAACTTTCTGTGGTGATACGTTCGTTGACCTTGGATATTTCTTCTGTCAACCGTCGCTCAAATTTTTCTTCCACAAACTCCAACATCTCGTGTTTCCGCTGTTCAACACTTTGATTCACAAGACGAAGCAAACTTTCCGATGCGTCTTCGCCCAATTTTTCACGCAATGGTTTTTCTACAGTTAATATAGGCATATTACCCTCCTTGTTTATGGTAAACAAAAAATAATTTAATGATATTTCAGGTAAATGCAAGGAAAAAGTAAAGCCTGAAAGTCGAATAAACTTTAAAACCGAGTGTCCGGCCTGCGGTTCATTAGTGGACTGGCGACACGAGGCACAGGTCCGACTCGTAACGTTCACACAAGCGGTTCGAACTGCTGTCTGCGCTGCCGGGGTGTTTGTTTGGAGGTGGAACCTCTGTTTATCCTGCGTGCCGGTGTGGAACTCCGACGCGATCCGGGACAACAGCGGTCTTTAACCAGGTTGCTGCACCTCCCATTTGTCGCACAGCAGGAGTGCTGTATGACAAAAAATGAAATGCGTTTCAATATAATGTTTATTTTACTTGACATTTGTTAATTATTTTCATACTCTGATATCCTTCCATTGATCGGTTACGTCATCCTTGCTGCTGTGCACATTTATGCATTATTTTTTATATTTTGGCATTTTCGCCTGTACAAACAGGCATCAGTGTTCAGAATCGTGGTACTGATCCTCGGGATTGTTTCGTTATTATCATTCGGCGCCGAAAAAGTCATGATCGACGAAAAGCAGACGGCGGATTTGAAACGCGCCAGATTTAACAGTTGGTTGCTGACTCTGCCGTTGATGCTGTTCATATTTATCCTGCAGCTCCAAAATCTCGACGGACCGTTAAGCATTCACTGGCTGCCGATTTATATATTCAGTTCTCTGATCTTGTTCTCGGGATTCAGTTTGCTGTATTACAAGCGGGGATAATAAACGCTGCAAATATGAAAATGTCCGTATCCCGATCAGAAGAAACAAAGATACCGGGATACGGACATTGGAGCAACTCGCAAAGCGGTCTTGACATTATATTCAGATATTCAGATTGCCCTTATCGGGGCCAGTCATCCGTGCGGAACGATGACGCGGGCAGACCTTTTTCATTAAACAGAATGGCATCGCTGGTGTTATCCCAGGCATAACGCGCCGCCAGCGGCGTGTCAATGTCCGGATGCGAAACAACCAGGAAATTGCCGTTGATCTCAACCTCGGCAGGTCGAAACACACTGTCTGCTCCGGCAATTTCGAAATGAGTCTGCGGGTCCGCGGTCAGTTTCAAGCCGCCATCCACATAATCAAACGAACAAACGATTTTATCATCCCGAAGCGTCATATTCTGATAAAGCGGGCCGGACACATACACATCCCGGTTATAATCCCGGTTCAGCGCCCAGCGCGCCAGACGTGCACCGACATCCTGTTTATTGGCCGGATGAATATTTTGCGGATTGCCGATATCCAGAGTCACCGCCATGCCCGTATGGGGCAGTTTCAGCGCCTGCATTTGCGCTTCACGCAAGCGCTGTGATTCAGTCTGAGCCCCGTAATCATACGGGGCGATCTGTACAAAATAGAACGGAAAATCCCCGATTCCCCAGTTCTGCCGCCAGTGCGGATCATCTGCGGAAAGAGTTGAGCATATTGATCCGGATTACCGGTATTGGATTCACCCTGATACCAGATGGCGCCCTTGATGCGATAGGGCGTCAGGGGTGCAATCATGCCGTTGTACAGCATAGACGGCGTATGCGGACCCACCACAAACGGCAAATCCGGTTTGCTGTAAAAGTCAGGTGGATTGACATCAAACAGATAAAAGGTGTTACCGCGAAATTCTGCCGTCGGCAGGAAAGCCCAGTCACCTGAAAGCGGCAAAGCAATTTCCGGCTGGTCCTTTGGAAACAATTTCATCTGTTTGGGCTCACCGTAAATGCCGCCTCCGCCGCCCGTATCAATCACACGCACCGCGATCACATTCGAGCCCGTCTTGACCTGTTCTGCGGACACGTGATAAGTCCGGTTCACCTGCCAGGCGCCGTTCTGTTGAAGTCTGCCGATCTCTGTACCGTTAAAAAATGTGGCATCCATATCATCAACCGGACCGAGCTGCAGAGTCAGTTCTCTGTCTTTCCATGCTTTGGGGATATCGATACTGCGACGGAACCAGACGACACCGTCAAAGGCTCCGATCTCTGTATCTTCCCACGTTTGCGGCAGTTCCATAGTATTACACTGCGAATCATCAAATTCAGGATCGGCGACAACCGTCTGGCCAAAATCAAGCTGGGCCCAGAATTTATCCAAATCACGGTTGGGCACTTTGATTGTTTCTTTCTCTTCCAGCCATCTGTTATAGGCTTTGATTTTTTCATCCCCTTCCTGCAGAGCATCCAGAACCTTGAGAAATTCACCGGTTTCTCTCAAGGCTTCGGCATCCATCCAGGCCTGCACGGGGGTACCGCCCCAGCTTGAATGCAGCAGTCCGATCGGAACATCGAGTTGCTGATACAGATTCAGGGCGAAAAAATAAGCGGTTGCGCTGAACGCAAAAGCGGTCTCCGGCGTACAGGGTTTCCAGCTGCCGGATATCTCGTTTTTCGGCTGCATGGCTACTGAGCGGGCAGCCATAAACATACGAATGCGCGGATAATCCGCTGAACGGATTTCCCGGGCTGAATGGCGCACCGTATCCGCAGGCGGCCAGCCGGCAAGCGGCATTTCCATATTGGACTGTCCCGAGCAGAGCCAGACTTCGCCGAGCATCACATCCTGAATCCGGATCGTATCGTTGAACGCACTGATCGTCAAGGTAAACGGGCCGTCGGCTTGAACCGTCTCAAGCTCAACAAACCAGTGACCATCCTGATCCGCCCGGGTTTCCGCTGTTTCACCCCACTCTGACTTTACGACCACAGCCGTTCCGGGTTCCGCTGTCCCCCAGACCGGCACAGCAGTCTGCTGCTGCAGCACCATATGGTCGGAAAACAAGGGAGATAAATCCAAAGCTTGTGCAGATACAACAGTGAAAAACATGATTAATAACAGGCATTTCATAGCAACCACCTTGATGAATAATGATAAAAGTTAATGGGGACAGTGTACTGAAAATTCATTAAAGAAACAACACCGGCTTTTTATGCAAAAGCCGGTGTTTCACCTTACTTATAACTCCAGATCAGTTTCCACAAGCTTTGTCGTGGCTGTGCCGCCGCCCATCATGGCAGGCAGCTGACTGGTGGATTTGATCAAAAGATGCGGTTCCTTTTTTGTTACATACAGTGTCTGTTTTTCAGTGCCGTCCTCTTTATCGATTTCAACCACCAGGCATTCAAACTCACCAGCCGGCACAGTTACGGTTTGCGTACCGTTAATGCTTAAAATTCGTTTTTCAGCCTGCTGACGCAGCAGATTAAACATGGAAAATTGCGCCTGGTAATCGGTTGCAAGTGACATGCCCATGGCTGTAACATCAATGCTGCCCAATAGCTTCTCGGACACATCCACATTGATCTCGCGTTCGCGTCCGCCCATCTGCATGGATCCCGTCACACTGTTTTCATTATATTGCGTTTCAATACGGACCCGGGGCTGATTGACAATATGTTTGAGCGGCGCCAGATCGGTTGCAGCCAGATAAAACGAATCGACCGATGTTCCCTGCGGGGACTGTGCTTTATTGATCACCAGCCAGACGTCATTACCCTTGTATTTCGACTCGAGAACATTGCGCGTGACATCCATATTGATTTCCCGGCCCTGGGTTTCCAGCAGCTGTTCATAGCTTGCGGTAAAGGATGTCAGAATGCTGCCGTTCACATGCGGGAACCCCGCACCCTGGGAGACAAACGAGGTATCCGGCATGGCCACGCTGTCAATATCCACCTTGAGTTCATTCCAGCGTTCTTCAATCTCGGGGTCAACCGCCTTTTGATAGCGTCCGCCCAACTGTTCAGCGAGGAATTTTTCGATTGCCACCGCAACCACCAGACGATTATCCTGCTGTCGGAATCCGTGTCCCTCATTGGGCGCGACAAGATAGCTCATATCCAGGCCTTTTTCGCGTCCGGCCACCACAATCTGGTCCGATTCCTGTTTTTTCACGCGCGGATCATTGGCGCCTTGAATGACCAGCACCGGATCATCGATATTTTCCGCATGAAACAGCGGTGACTGCTGTTTGAGCTGTTTTCTGCCTTGCGAAGTATTGGGATCCCCGACGCGTTTGTAAAACATCTTTTTGATGGGTTCCCAGTAGGGAGGCAAGGAATTTAGCAGGGTCAAAAGATTAGACGGGCCCACATAGGAAATTCCCGCGTTGTATAATTCAGGAGTAAAAGTCAGACCGGCCAGGGTGGCATAGCCGCCGTAGGATCCGCCGAAAATGGCTATTTGATCCGGATGCGCATACCCTTTGTCTATCAGATCTTGACCGCATCCGAGATATCATGCTGCATCGAACCGGTGCCCCATTCTTTATTACCGGCATTCAGAAATTCTTTTCCATAACCGGCGGAACCGCGAAAATTCGGCTGCATGACTGCATAACCACGATTGGCCAGAAACTGGGCATAGGCATCGAATCCCCAGCTGTCACGCCCCCAGGGGCCGCCATGAATCAGCATGACAGTCGCCAGTTTCTCGGGCTCAACACCGCGCGGCAGGGTCAGATAGGCAGGGATTTCCATACCGTCCCGGGCTTTATAACGCAAAGCTTTCATGTGAGCCAAATGATCACTTTTGAGTTCAGGACGTGAATGATAAAGCAATTCAAGGTCTTTTTTGTCCCGGTCATACAAATACACCGAGCCCGGATTCACATCACTGGACAACCCCACCAGCACATAACGCATATCTTCACTGGCGGCGCGCACGGACAGTTCTCCATCGGGCAGATTTGATTTTAAAAACTCTATATCCTTTTCAAACTCTTTGGTTTTGGGATAAATGCGTTTTCGGTCACCCGTATACATGGTCGCAATCAGTTCCTCTGTGCGATTATCAAACAAGGCGCTGCCGAAATCCACTTTGCGTTCGGGATCGTACTCTACCAGTTCAGTCTCGCCGGTTTGCGGGTCCAGCAGGCAAAGTCGGGTCAGATCGACATTATCGCCTTTATTGGTCACAAAATATGCGCGCTCACCATCCTTGTGAAAGCGTACGCTATAGCAAGTTTCTTCAAAACCGACTTTGTAAATGCGTTCAAAGGCATCGCCGTCGAACTTTAGGATTTCCGTCCCCCCATCCTCGGTCTGCCGGGAAGCCAGTCTGAAGCTCCCCGTTCAGATCGAACGTAAAACCGGCAATCTGTTGTGTATTTTCAAATTCCTGTTCTTTCTCACCGGTAGAAATGCTCACCCGGTAAACATCATGATAAGAAGGATCCCGGTCATTCAATCCAACAATGATTTTATCCGGCGTATTTTCAGGAACTGAATAAATATAAGCGCGGACATCTTCCATTGGAGTCAGATCTTTGGCGGACGGAACACCGGTTTCAGGTTCAGGTTCAGCCCTCGGATCAACCGCGTAGACATGGTAATTTTCATTGCCGCCTTTGTCCTGTACATACAGGATATACCGGCTGTCCTGGCTCCAAAAGTATCCGGATACAGGACGATCATCTGCTGTGACCGGCAGGGCTTTTTCAAACGCTTCTCCACGTTTTTTTACATAAATATTTCTAACCTCTTTGTAAGGCTTTAGGAATGAAACATACTCTCCGTCCGGGGATATCTGAGCGCCGGCGATCTGTGGATCCCCAAAAAACAGATCCCGTTCGATCAGCGGTGGCAGGTTATCGAGATACTCCAGTTCGCCGGCCAACAAAACATTGGATACCAATAACAGGGTCAATACAAGAAAAAACCCCGATTGCTTCAAGAATGAATGCATGTGCTTCCTCCTTTGGTTAAATGTTATAATGTACAGGGATATTTTACCCCCAAATGCCATAATATTATTCGAACAAAAAAACGTTTAAATCTCTTCCTGTATCTCTTTAATATACCCCATATTCTCATATTTATTCAAGTTTCGGTGAAAAAGATAATATTTGCGTTTTAGGCGATTTATTTATAGTTTGCCGGTGTATCCTTATAGAATGCCATACGCCTGCAATAGAGACGCACTGTCCGGCAATCAGTTTCAAATAAATATGTTCATACAACAAAAGGTAAACCCATGAAACGCCTGTTCCTCATATTGATGTTCTCAGGGGTATTGACCGCTCAAGGATTCGCTGCCTCGCTGTTACTGGAAACGGAACGTTTTGATCCCGGAGGCTGGGTAGTCGATCCGCAGTTTGTTGAGCAGATGGGATCGCCGTATCTGCTGGCTCACGGCCTGGGACGTCCGGTTGAAAACGCTGCGATGCAATTCAAGGTTGCCAAGGCCGGTGTTTATCATATCTGGGCCCGAACCCTGAACTGGGTCCCGGGCTCCTGGGACGCACCCGGACGCTTCCGGGTGATTGTGGACGGGCGCGAACTGGATATGGACCTGGGCACGCGCGAAACCTGGGGATGGCAGTACGTTGGCACTGCCCGATTGAATCAATCTCAACACCTGATCGAATTGAGAGATTTAACCGGATTTGAAGGCCGCTGTGACGCACTTTATCTGAGCCGGAATAAAAAAGCCCCGCCCGATTCGGGAGACTCTCTGAGATACTGGCGGGCAGCCCGACTCGGAGAATCCTCGAATCAGATTGAAACCGAAACGTTTGATCTGGTTGTGACCGGCGGCGGCATTGCCGGCTGCGCTGCGGCGGTTGCAGCAGCCCAACAGGGTTTGCAAGTAGCGCTGATCCACGACAGACCTGTACTCGGCGGCAATGCGAGCAGTGAAATCCGGGTGCATACACTCGGCCTGACCTGGCGCTATGATGATATTCTTAAACATCTCAACACCAGCCACTACCCGAATGGTTCACCGCAAGCACAACAAGCCGATGAGAAACGCATGCAGTATATGCGCTCATTCCCGAATATTGCCCTGTTTCTAAATTGGCGTGCCTTTACGACAAAAAGCGATGACAGCCGCATTATTCACACGGATGCCCGGCACACACATTCCGGGAAGCGGCGTCGTTTCAAAGCCCCGCTGTTTGCGGACTGTACCGGAGACGGCTGGATCGGTTATTGGTCCGGCGCAGAATACATGTACGGCCGCGAAGATTCGTCCCGCTTTCACGAGCGCTGGCCGCAACACGACGAGCTATGGAGTCCCGCCGAATCGGACAACAGGGTCATGGGATCATCCCTATTGTGGCGTTCAATAGAAAACGAAACAGCCTCAAAATTTTTGTCCGTGCCCTGGGCTATGCCTGTTGCCGGAGATCATGCGGCGGTGAACGGAGAGTGGTACTGGGAATTTTCCCGTGACGATCTGCATCAGATCAGAGACGCAGAAAAAATACGCGATCATATGTTCCGGGCTATCTACGGGTCCTTTTACAACGCCAAACAACTCCCGGAGAACGCCAATCGAGAACTGGAATGGATATCCTATCTGCTGGGGAAACGCGAATCGCGACGTCTCAAAGGCGATTACATTTACACATTCAATGATATGCGCAAAAGCCGCACATTTCCCGACGCTGTGGTCAGAGAAAAACGCGACATAGATGTACACTACCAAAACATTCTTCTGGACCCGACTCGCCCCGATTTTTTATCCACTGCGTTATTCTATCCGGTGGAATTCTATTACGTGCCGTACCGGTGTCTGTATTCAAAAAACATTGAGAATCTTTTTATGGCCGGACGCTGTTTCAGCGGCTCACATATCGGTTTAGGCGGTCCGCGAGTCATGAACACAACCGGTCAGATGGGAGCAGCGGTGGGATACGCGGCCTCTCTGTGCGTAAAACATAAAACCGTACCGCGGCAAATATATGAACAGCATCTGCAGGAATTGTTGGATCTTATCAACCCGCAAAAGTAGGCATCAAAGTGAAGGGGGTTATGATTCGATTTATTGCAAAAAGTCTATTGTTGCGGCGGGATTTAATAGAAAATCAGGAGTATTGAGAACAATACTCCTGTTCGATTCAAATCAGGTATTAGGCGTCTGTTTTTTTGAAGGTTTGGACGGGGGCTCCTCCTCTTCATGAGACGGACGAATCGCCTTTTCCGCTTTCTCAAGGGCCTCTGCCGTTCTGGTACGCAGATTTCCAACCTGTTCCTTCAAATCCGCATAGTCCCCGCCTGATCGCCGATAAGCTAAAATGGCAAAAACAAGTGCGACAACCGCAATGATAAAATTAATAACGTGCATGAATCCTCCTGTCAGTTTATGAAAAGTTCCTGTTTCCTGTTATAACAACATCACATCACCTTTTTCATCCACAACATGAGTAAAAACCGTCATTTCAACATTTTTTTTCAAAACGGCCAAAAACAAGCCCCGCCACTCAATGCACATGTCCATGCGATTTTTCTTCATCCGTCGGTTCCCGAACACTCTCGATACTTACATCAAAATGCAGCCGTTCACCTGCCAGCTCATGATTACCGTCAACCGTCACTGTATCATCCTGAATACTCACAACTTTGATAGGAAGCGCGCCCTGTTCAGTCTGGGCCTGAAACCGCATCCCGACTTGCAGATCATCCACCCCTGAAAAGCGCTTTTTGGAACCTGCTGAATCAACTCTTCCCGGCGTTGACCATAGCCTTCATCCGGTTCGACTGTTACATCAACCGTGTCGCCTTCTGTCTTGCCGTCCAGGGCTTTTTCCAAACCATTTATAATATTACCTTTACCCTGCAAAAACTCGAGGGGCTCCCGTCCCTCGGAAGAATCCAGAACATCACCTGAATCGTTTTTTAATGTATAGTGTATACCAACTACTTTATTTTCTTTTACTTGCATAAACTTCCTTTCTTTGGTTAAAAAGTTGACTGTCAATCCTATAGATACTGACAATAGATCATTCTGCCGGAATCCGATCGATGATTATCAGTAATTTTTACGGAAACAAACGCCCCTTAAATAATAATAAAAATCATATCCAAATACAAGGGATATTTCTGATCTGTAACAACAGCACGAATTGAGCAGCTTTTTTTCTGAACAATCCGCGCTGTATCACTGTGATTATCTATTGAGGCTGCGTGGCTTCCGCTCTGTCTTTCAGCTCTTCGAGGGTCGTTTGTAGATTTTGCAGCGCATCCGCAGCCTGTCTGAACTGTTTATCAGCATTTTTTTGCAAATAATCATTAAATTCCTGATTGGCCTGTTGAACCAGTTCCTCAAAAGAAGCGGTCAATGCGGTTTCTGCGCCCGGCCCGGTCTCCGGAGACACCTCCTGAAACAATCCGCGAAGCGCTTTTTCAAATGTTTCCGCATAGCTGAGATTGTCGTTGTGCATCACCGCCACCAGCCGCAGTTCCGGATAGGCTGCCGTTTCCGCCTTGAGGTAAATGGGCTCCACATAAATCAAGGTTTCTTTCAACGGAATGGCCAGCACATTACCGCGAATCACACTGGAACCGCGCTGGTCCCACAAACTGAGCTGTCCGGACAGATAACTATCCTGATCAATTTTGGTTTCAACCTGCTGGGGACCGAGGACACGTTTTTCTTTCGGGAATTTATAGGACAAAAAGCGCCCGTAATTTTCACCGTCACAAAGTCCGGCAATCCAGCCAATCATCACCTGCCGGTTCTTTGGCGTAAACGGCAAAATGAGTGAATACTCGGGTATATCCGAACCCGGCGGCTCCCACATAATGTAATAAGGTTCCACCGGCTGAACGCGGTTGTAATATTTTTCCGTGGCCCGCACCCAAAGATCTTCCTGATTGTAAAAAACCGTAGGATCGGTCATATGGTACTTTGCGTAAACCAGTCCCTGAATCAGCAGCATATCCGCCGGATAACGGATGTGCTGATCCAGATTTGACGGCATCTCTTGCCGGGGCGAAAACAGGTCCGGGAAAATATTGCGCCAAACCTGCAGCACGGGATCCTCTTCATCGAACACATAGAAATCGACAGAACCATGATAGGCATCAACAACCACTTTAACAGAGTTGCGAATATAGTTGGCGCCTCTAAACTGATCATCGACCGGAGATGGCATCATCCGGGTATTGCGTCCGCCTGTCGATGTCAGATATTCTGTATTGGCAAATTTTTCACTGTAGGGGTAACGCTCCGAAGTGGTATAGGCATCGATAATCCAGTACAGCCTGCCGTTATCCGCCAATACGATATACGGATCTTTATCAAGCTTTAGAAACGGAGCCAGAGTCTGCACACGTTCCCGAATATTACGGTGAAACATCATCCGACTTTTAGCATTCGGATAGGACGACAGAAACAAACGTGTCCCGTCGAATTTCCAGCCAAACAGGAATTTCCGCCAGGCATTTTTGAACGGGACCCCGCCTTTACCTGAGTAATGGGTATATTTGTTTTCTTCTCCGCTTGGAAAATCAAACTCGGCTTCCTCGGAATTGACAACAACATGTGATGAGGATAATTCACCGTAATAAATACGCGGCTGTTTGACGTCAAGCTCTGGATATTTACTTTTAGGCGGAATATCCTGGATCAATAAATTGGGCAATCCTTCAGTCGTAAAATCGCTTACGGTTGTCAGCGTAATCCCGTTCCCATGCGTGTATTTGAATCGTCGATTGACAAACGTCTGACTTTGTTGCGGCAGGTTATTGACTTGCAGCTCTCTTGCCGACACCATAACCTGTTTATACTGGTCCTGGAATCGATAGCGGTCTATATCCACATCAAAAAATTCGTAATAAAGACGAATTTCCTGAAACTGCTTGTAAACCGCATCCAGCGCACGGTAATCCCACAATCGGATATTATCGAACAGATCCTGATCTTCCTGAACCATATTCTGCGTAAACTGTTCATCTGCGGGGAATTCACGTTCTTCTACTTTTTCCAGATCAAAAGCTTTTCTCGTATATTCAATATTATTCTCAATAAAAGGCCGTTCAAACGTAATTTCATTGGGTTCCACCCGCAACCATTGTAAAAGTCCCGGCGCCGCGGTTAATACGAATGAACCAGATACCTATGGCGAGAACCCCCACGGCCACCAATGCGTTCACCGGGTCATACCCGGTATTCTGACGTTTAAAAACAATCCGGCGCATCCGCTGCCTCAGAGAGGGTAAAAGTACGGTCACTCCCAACACAGCAGTTAAAATAATAGATACAATATATCCCGGAAGCCGGATATTGACATCGGTCCAGCCCGGCCCGGTAACCACACCAGGTCGAATACAAAAGTTCATAACGGTTGAGGAATTTACCTGCAGCCAGCATAAAAAGAATGGCTGCCGCATTAACATACAGCCAATTGACCATTTTTTTCCTGACCTCGACAGAAAAGGAGCGCACTTCCACTTGCATGCTGTTCTCATTCAAACGCACAAACAATGCACCCAGCAGCGTAGCCAGTGATAGAAACAGGATCAAAAGAATAAACCGGTAAAAACTAACCAGGAACGGCAGGACAAACATATAAAACCCGGCATCCTGACCCAGTACGGGATCTGCAACACCGGTTGACACTCGATTCATGAATTTTAGAATAACCAGCCAGTTGGAAAAGCCCCACAATGCTCCTATCACAGCACCCGCTCCCCTGGAAAACCAGCGTAAAAGACGGTTTTCTCCGGGAAGTGACAGTGTGAAAATAAACAAGAGTCCCCAGCCGATAAAAGCAGCGGCAGCCGCAAATCCCACTTTTGCCAGCAACTCGGTCCAGATCCGCTCTCCGTACCCGATCTGCTGAAACCAGAGTATTTCACCCCATAAATCAAGTATTGAAAAAAACACAATCGTGATCACAGCCAATGCACCACCGAGTACAGCAAGGGAAATGGTTTTTGTTTTGATCCCTTTGAACAGGATGAATGCAGATACCGCCAGCAGCAAAAACAACAGGGCAATATACATTAGAGTCCTCCACGTCAGTAAGTATAAAAACTATAGGGTTTTAGAAATAGCCTTCTATTATTGTAACACTTTGGAAATAGAAAAATTTCCAAGTCCGCTCTTGGATAAAAGCCCGCTTGCCCTAGCAAACGATAATTTCTTTAATATTAAGCTTGATTTTTTCCAATCTGTATTGTAGTTTGAATACAACCGACAATCCACTCGTGATCTATATTGCCCCCGTATCGAATGAACGTTACAGAATACATTTATCCGACTGCAAAAAGCGTTAAAAAATAAATCGCCGTTTAATTTCATATTGGAGGTGTTTGATATGCGTTTTTTTATTCTCACACTTTTTTTTCTGTTGGTCGTGACGACATATCAATTACAGGCGGCTGATCCCGTACTGGATTTGATCGAACAAGGCAAAAACGCTTACCAGCAGAAAGATTTCAAGCAAGCCCATGATCTTTTACAGCAAGCCCTGGGTAAAATTAATGAAAAGCTCAGTGCTTCATTTAAACCGTTTCTGCCAGAGGCGCCTGCCGGCTGGACAGGCGAGGAAGCGGACTCCCGTTCCATGTCATTTTCCGCGCCTGACGGCAATGTGCGGGTGACAGAGGCAAAGCAAAGGTTTGTGAATGATGCCGGCACGCAAACGGTACAGGTTACCATTACCAATACGCCGGAAATACTTAAACCCTACCAGCAAATGGCGCAGGCGATGCAGGCCCCGATGATGAAAGAAATGATGGATCAACAGGGAGTTGTGAAAACAGAAAACAGAGCCGGCTGGTATATCATAGTGGAGGAAACCAGCTCGGATACTTTTAAACTCACAGCGGTTCACGAAAAAGTGGTGGTTGTCATTTCGGGCGCTGACAGTGAAGAAACCTCTCGTAAGTTTCTAAGGAATATAGATCTGAGGAAACTCGCCAGGCATACCTGAGTTGCCGGTGTAACAAAAAACTGGTTTTCGCGTAACATTTAATGTCAAAATAAATCGAATTATCCATTCTATCCACTCTCTATCGACTATGCGAGTCTGTATCTTTTATCAAGACACCTGTGGACAAAATATGCGGAATGCTACTGCGCTGCTGGCTTCGGACCGAGACGGCAAAGCCGGTACGTATTTAGCCAGACATTTAAACCGTTTGATTGCCACAAAGCAGAAAATGATCATGCTTCCGGACTGCATGCGTCGGCAACACCATAGCGGCTTGATGAAATTCTGAATCCTGCCCCTGTGTCCGCTTAACTGCCGCCCGCCGTATCAAGAATCGAACGTATGCGCATTAAAAGTTCAGAGATCTGATATGGTTTTTGAAGCAGGTCTTCCTGAATATCGACTTTGAATTCATCACGCAGCTGATCGCGGCTGTATCCACTGGTGTACAGCACCTGGACTCCGGGGCGCACGGTGCGTACCTTGCGCAGCACTTCCCGGCCATCCAGTCCGGGCATCAAAACATCCATGATCAAAATATGGACACGGTCGATATTGCGCTTGAACTCGTCCCAGGCATCATTGCCATTTTTTGCACTGATCACATGATAGCCATTGGATTGCAGCAATTTCTCGACAAGCTGACGAAGAAGCTTGTTGTCTTCAGCATCACAGAATGGTATCGGTTCCCTTGACATCCTTCATTTTAAACTCTTTGGCTTTTAATTTTGCAGCATTATTTTTTTTCGCCGGGAGATAAATATTTAAATTATCACCGCTGTTTTGTTCGCCACACACTCGCATAAACCCTCCATTCTGCTTGATAAGCGTATAAATGGCAGCAAGCCCAGTATCCAGCTCTTTGGCGGCTTGTTCCGAAAACAGTGTGTTGACAAGCCGGTCAGGCAGCATTTTATTGCCGGCTTTGTCTACAAGCATAATACTCAACATCATAAAAGGTTCGGAAAGCACAGCTGGATTCACCTGGCACATCTCCGTGAAATCAGCCATTTTTAGAGATATATTCAGGCGATAATCCTGATGTTCGTGATTCTGAGAATTCAGACAAATGGACAAAAGAACCTGTTCAATCTGCAGCGGATCCGCAAAAACCGGATATTCGATCGGTTCCTTTTTAATTTCGACCAGACCATTCTCCCCCAACAAAGAGTTTAATCCGGGAGAAAGACATTCGATCAGATAGGATAAATAAAATTCGGTACCGTTGACATCTGTGAACCCCCCCACTCTGCCGTATTCACGGACCAGCGTAACCGCACGTTCAGTAGCCTTTATCATAGAATCCAGATATTCCATTCTCTGATTGGGCTTGCGACTGTTGTCCTTCATCAAAGAGGTATATCCAAAGATAATATGGAAAAGATTATTAAATTCCTGAGTGACATGTCCCGCAAACCGGCTGATCATATCCATATTCGACAAGGCTCTTCCCTGCACTTCCTGCTGTTTTTGTCGACTGACATCCTGAAGAGCGCCATATTTTTTAACCGGATTTCCATCCTGGTCATAGATATATCGGCCAAATTCCATGCAATGTTTAATTTTATCACTTTCTAAAAACACCCGGAAAGAACACTGATAAAAAGAGAGACGACGCTTTACCACTTCGTGATGCACAGCGAGATAATTATCGCGGTCCTCATCATGAACATAATCGTAAAATTGTTCAAAAGTCAAAGGATCGGACATGGAATGCACCTGCAGTATGCGGAACATACCTTCAGACCAGTTGATCTTGTTTTCCAGCATGTCATATTCGAAATATCCCAGTTTGGCCAGGAACTGCATTGAGCTCCAGCGATCATCCAGAGAATCCGCGGACTGTACCCGGGTTGATGTGCTCGGATCATCGATTTGAACGCCGAGGATATGAGAGGGTTCTCCGTTTTGATCCCGACCTACAATAAACGCTTTGACATAAATCCAGGTCCAGTCCCCGCCTTTGCTGCGCAGCAGAGCGCTAAATTCCAGTTTGTCGTCACGCTTATAATGATCAATCTGATGCTTGATACTTTCCCGCATGGTCGGATGTATCAGCTGAATCCAGGCATGGTAAGAGGAATTTAATTCATCCGGTTCGTATCCCAGCATACTTTTCAGATTTGAGCTATAATACGCCTGATTGGTATAAATATCCCATTCAAACATGGTACTGCGTTTAATATCATATTCAATATCGCCTGTGTCATTATTGCGCCGGGAATGATCAAGATGCGAACCGGCTACCGGCATGATCATTAAATGCCCGGACATGATCAACGGGTGCCCGTTCTGATCAATTTTCACAACTTTACCGCGGCGAACCACCCAAACCCAGTCTCCATATTCCATACGAAGCCGATACTCTGACCAGCGCATCACACCGATTTCGAACGCAGTCTGGATGTCATTCTGAGCCCGGTTAACATCATCAGGATGAATTCGATTCTCCCATTCGTGCGGTGATATATCAGTATCGGAATCGTTTTTTCCCAAAAATTGCCAAAAAGACGGCTCGCAATGAATCGTATGACCGGATATGTGCCACTCCCACAGCAAATCCGACAAAGCCCCTGGTATGCTATCGTCTCTGTTTTTGTCTTCAGGTTTCGCCGGTACAGCAGCCGCGGCAGGTTCCTGTTGAACAGGGGATATTTTTTGCTTGCGTATATTACGAATTTCCTGGATCTGAAAATTAACCGTTTGATATAGAGTCTCCATGAATTCCAGCATTTGTGCATGCGAAACCGTGAAAACTGATTCACCATTCCCATCTATGGGCACAATACTGTACCTGGGACCCGGTTTATAGGCGCCGTGACTACTGGCCAGCGCTGCTTGTATCTTTTTAACAAACAACTGTTCATTCAACGGCTGGGGTAAAAAATAGTCTGCATTGGAAGACAGTACATCATAAAAATCAATTTCATGAATAGAGCCGTACAAGATCACCGGAATATTGTTTCCGGGGGACAGGGATTTTATTTGACGGCTCAGGTGAATTCCATCCATATTGGGCAAACTGATATGACTGATGACCAAAGAAGGAGGGTTATTTTCAATGACGGAAAATGCCTCATTGCTGTCGTAACAGACCTGATGAGAAATACTGTGTTTATTCAACAGACGCTCAAGACACATAATTTGAGGACGACTGTCCTCCACCAGCAGTATATCATAACGGGATTCACGTTCTAAGCAATGCTCCAATTCTTTGATCAGAGCCTCGGTCCCGTGGCTTTTGGATACACAGCTGTCAAACACATGTTCCGCCTCGGTCAGCAATTCATCATCATTTGACAAGGTAAAGCAGATGACCGGGATATGTCTGAACCGATTGTCTGTCTTTACGGCCTGACAAAACTGAACGCCTCCCATGGATGGCAGCATTAGATCACAAATGATCCCGTCAGTGCGCTGCGTTTCCAGATATTCCATACCGCCCGGCACATCGGAAAACAACACTGGATTGTAACCTGCCTTTTGTAGCTTGTTTCGAATCAACAGCTGCTGAGCAGAGCTGTTTTCAATAATCAGGATTGTCCGCTCCAAATCATTCATACGCTATTTACAAATTCCTTTAATCGTTTAACGGTCATTCCATCCATTTCCGGAATAACAGTTTGGTCATCCAACTGATTCAGCATTTTACGCACCACATGAATCAATTTTACCACCAGTTCATTCTTGTTCCGAGTTTTATAAATAAATGACAACCCCATATACGCCGGCAGATATTGGGAATCCTGAGCAATCGCACGCTGAAACGAAAGAATGGCTGCATCCGAGTCACCTCGTTCCTGTTGTATAATAGCTCGCTGATAATGGCAAGAAGGATTGAACCAGTCATGCTGAACCGCCTCATCACACCATTGCATGGCCTCATTGATTCGATTCATCCCTTGGGCACATTTTGACATCAACAGACAGTCCCCGGCGGAAAGGTTTCCATTTTCCTGATTTAATAGAGAGTAAGCCTTTTCAAACTGACCCAGCTGGTAAAATTTTTCCGGGATCGAAATCAAATGCTCCTTCAGCACATCGTCCGGAGTGCCGTGTTTGTGTTTCACAGTAACTATGTTGTATTCAGGTGCCTGTATCTTTTTTTGACGCTGTTTCTGGAACAGAGTCACTCCATCAAAAGATACTGCTTTAAAGCCGGAATGATGCACCAATCCGGTCTCGCAGCGCCCTACCACAAGCCAGCCATTCGGCTTTAGTGATTTCCAAAACTTTTCCAGAATTACAGATATCGCCTGGGGAGTCATATATGAAAGAACATTGCGGCAAAACAAAAAATGCACCTCACCGGTATCCTGTTGTACATCCGGATATGAATCATCAAGCAGATTCAATTGCTTGAATTTGACTTTGCTCCGGATTGATTCTTTGAGACGATAAGACCCGTTTTTTTGTTGAAGGAAATAATGTCCCATCAACCAGGACAAGGAATTTCGGAACGACCAGCTTTTATACAACCCCTGACGTGCAGTTACCAGAAACTCGTGGTTAATGTCCGTGCCCAGCAGGGTCAAGTTAGCTTGATAAAATGCCGGATAATAACGATCCAGCAAAATGGCAATGGAATACGGTTCCTGGCCGCAGCTGCAGCCCGCAGACCAAATGCGGATTTTTTTACCGCTTGGAGCGGCTTTCTGTATCATCGGACCGGTCCATTTAAACACAGCATGCAGATATTCACTTTCGCGAAAAAAATATGATTCTCCATTTGTCAACTCGTAAACCAGGAGATTAAGCTGCCCGTAATTAATCCGGTTTTGCAAAAGATCATTAATATAGCTGCCAACCGAACGATATCCCTGAGATTCAGACATACGGTTCATGATCTTGTAAAGATCAGCATACTCGTCCTCATTGAAACTCATCCCAATCCGCTGTTCTATCAAATCAATCAACGGCTTTAGAACAGGCAAAAGGATATTTGATCTCGGCAGCACGTTTTCTCCATTCAGTCAGTAGTCATACACTAATTTCGCATAAAAACAGAGCCGGAATAAAAGCATCCAACGATAAATCGGCAATTATTGCGCCAAAATGATTGAAATTATTCCGGCCGGCGCCACATAAAATAACTTGATTTTATTTAACTTATAACTATAAATTGACAATAAATGAAAGTACCGGAATCATATTTTATAAATTGGGACATTAAAGTAACAAAAGAGAATTCGGGTTATACAGTTTTATCTTGATAAAAAAGGTATAAATTCATATTTTATAGAAATAAACAGGAGAGCCATTGAATTCTGAAAAACTTGCAAAACAGATTGCCCGAATATTAAAAGAGAAACAGGGCAGTGATATCGTGATCCAGGACCTGCGTGCCGTCACTACAATGACAGACTTTTTCGTATTATGCACCGTGCAGGCTGATGTTCAGGCGCAGGCGCAGGTGCAAACCATCGAAAAAGAAATGAAATCACAAGGTATCCGGCTATGGCATAAAGAAGGCCGATCGGGCGACCCATGGATATTAATGGACTATGTCGATGTCGTGGTGCATATATTTAAGGAGCAGGCACGCGAATTTTACGGACTGGAGCGAATGTGGGGAGACGCACAATTTATGGAAATAAAGGATGATGATGAATCATAAAGCGCTGATTGAGGAGAAACTCGAAAAAGCTTTGAAAAAGGCCGGCTATGAGGTTGACAGCCGGTCTATCGTATTAGAACAACCCAAACAGGAAAATTTCGGAGATATTGCCACTCCGGTGGCTATGAATCTGGCCAAGATAGCCAAAAAAGCGCCACGCCTTGTTGCAGAAGAGATTGTTCAGAATTTTGAGCCGGACGCTTCTGTTGTGGAAAAAATTGAGATTGCAGGGCCGGGATTCATCAACTTTTACCTTGCGCCCTTGCTTTTGCAGCAGACCATACATGATGTTTTAAAACAGGGGGCCGAGTTCGGGAAAAGCGAGTTCGGCGGCGGTGAGAAAATTCAATTTGAATTTGTCAGCGCCAATCCAACCGGGCCCCTGAACGTGGTCAGTGCACGCGCGGCATCGGTGGGTGATGTGTTGGCCAATATTTACCGCACAACCGGATTTGACATAAAAAAAGAGTATTATGTCAATGATGCGGGTCGACAGATTCGGCTTTTGGGCGAATCACTGAATGCCCGGTTTTTGACAGAGATCGGACAGGAAACCCCGATACCGGAGGACGGATACCATGGGGACTATTTGCGCGACCTGGCCAGGCAGATGGCCGAATCGGACGCCGAATCGCTGAAATCCCTGCCGGAAACCGAACGCATCCCGTTGTTCAGTGAAAAAGCGCTGAGCTATATGCTCGATCAGCACAGACAAAGTATGCACGAATTCGGTGTAGATTTTGATGTCTGGTTTCATGAAAGCGAATTGCGTAAAAATGAAGAACACCTAAAGGTTTTGCAACGCTTGGAGCAAAGCGGTCACACCTGTGAAAAGGATGGCGCAATCTGGTTCAAATCAACGGATTACGGAGATGAAAAAGACCGTGTTCTGGTGACAAGTAAAGGACGGCCGACCTATTTTCTGGTCGACGGTTTCAGTCCACGAAAACAAATATTTTAGAGGCTTTCACAAACTCGTTGATTTCTGGGGCCCGGATCACCACGGGTATATTCCGCGCATGTCGGCTGCACTGCAGGCTCTGGGGTATGATGAAAAACAGTTTAGCGTCAGCATTATACAACAGGTCAACCTTTTGCGCAACGGCCGGGTGGTCAAAATGAGCAAACGCGCCGGAGAGATCGTGGAAATGAACGAACTGATCAATGAAGTCGGTGTGGATGCGGCGCGTTATTTTTTCGTCGACCGCAGAATTTCTCAACCCCTGGATTTTGACATTGATCTGGCCAAAAAACAAACCGATGAAAATCCGGTTTACTATGTACAGTACGCCCACGCGCGCATCTGTAATATATTGCGGTTTGCGAAAGAGAACAACGTAGATATCCCGGATGCCGGCGACACCAGCCCGTTAACCGAACCCTCTGAATTGGAATTGATCAAAAAATGCGGCGAGTTTCCGGAAATCCTGAGCAAAGCGGCCCAGTTTATGGAACCGCACCGGGTGACCAATTATCTGCATGAACTGGCTACTGTATTTCATCGATTTTATCACGATCATCGGGTGGTGACAGACAACAAACAGTTGACCAGAGCCAGACTGATGCTGTGCAAAGCGTCACGTCAGGTTCTTTTCAACGGTCTAACCATACTCGGCATATCAACCCCTGAAAACATGTAACCAAGGAGCTTTTATTTATGAGCAGTTTACTCGTAGTCGGATCCATGGCCTATGATGATATCGAAACACCGTTTGACAAAAGAAAAGACGCTCTGGGCGGTTCGGCAACTTATTTTTCCACAGCAGCCAGCTATTTTACACCGGTGAATCTTGTTGCGGTTGTGGGCGATGATTTTAACCGCTCTTTGATCGATTATCTCGTGGAAAAAAAAGTCGATCTAAAAGGGCTCACAAACGAAACCGGCCAGACATTTCGATGGGGCGGAAAATATCTGGATAATATGATCGACCGTGAGACCCTGTACACACATCTCGGCGTATTTGAATCTTTTGATCCGATATTGCCGCCCTCCTATCAAAACAGCGAATATATTTTTCTGGCAAACATCCAGCCGAACCTGCAGTACAACGTGATCCAGCAGGTAAAAAACGCCAAATTTGTTGCCATGGACACCATGAATTTCTGGATAACCGGCGATCTGGACAATCTCCGCACCACTCTGAAAAAAGTAGACTGCCTGATCATCAATGATTCGGAAGTTCGGCTGCTCTCCGGCGAACACAATATATTCAAGGGCGCTCAGAAAATTCGTGAATGGGGTCCTGAAACCCTGATTATTAAAAAAGGCGAGCACGGATCCATATTGGTCAGCGGTGATAAATATTTCATGTGCCCAGCCTTTCCTGTGGAAAATCTTTTTGATCCGACCGGCGCCGGAGATTCCTTTGCCGGTGGATTTATGGGCTATCTAACTGCCACAGACCTGACAACGCCCGAAAGTTTGCGGCGTGCGATGATTGTGGGAACAGTCATGGCTTCTTTTTGTGTGGAAAGTTTTAGCACCGATAAATTGAAAACACTGAATGAACAGGAAATCAAAGCGCGAATCCGTGAATTGGTGTCCTTGTTCGAATTGGAGCGAGATAACATCTGGATTTAAACTATGGATATTATTACAGAAAAAATACCGTTAAAAACCAAAGGCCACTCTGATATCATAGATATCACCGGACGGGCTCAGGACATTCTGCAGCAAAGCGGTCTAAAAACCGGCACCATCACTTTTTTTATTGCCGGAGCCACGGCAGGACTCACAACCATAGAGTATGAACCCGGCCTGCTCAAGGACCTGCCTGAATTCTATGAAAAACTGGCTCCGGAAGGTGCGGATTACCATCACGATGCCACCTGGCATGACGGAAACGGCAACTCGCATGTCAGAGCCGCATTCCAGGGTCCCTCACTGGTCGTGCCGTTTGTCAACGGACAAATGATGCTCGGCACCTGGCAGCAGGTTGTTCTGATTGATTTTGACAACCGGCCTCGCAGCCGTCAGGTTATCCTGCAGATCATGGGTCAACGCAATCAGTGATGCAATGATAAAGATAGAAAATCTGAATTATCATTACGAGCCTGCCCGCACTTCTTCTACCCTAAAACACCTCAATCTTGGAATAGAACCCGGCGAACGTATTGCAGTGATGGGGCACAATGGCTCCGGGAAAACCACATTTGCCCGCTGTCTGAATGGACTGTTAACCCCGTCCAGCGGCAGCATCAGCGTGGATGGTCTGGACCTGCACGACCCGCGATCACTCCTCGAAATCCGCCGTAAGGTGGGAATGGTATTTCAGAATCCGGACAATCAGATTGTCTCTGCTACAGTTGAACGGGAAATTGCCTTTGGCTTGGAAAACCTGGGCGTGCCGGAACAGGAAATGCATCAGCGAGTCGAGTCGATGCTGCAGCAATTCAATATCGAAAAATATCGACGTCATTCTCCGCACAAACTTTCCGGCGGAGAAAAACAGCGGCTCGCTCTGGCATCTGTTATGGCCATGCAGCCCCGCTACCTCGTCCTTGATGAACCCACTTCCCTGCTGGATCCGGCAAATCGAAAAAGCATTTGCCACACCCTTCAAGTCCTGCACTCCAAAGATACTGAACTCGCTTCCATACTCATTACTCAATTTCCTGAAGAGGCGCTTGATGCGCACCGGCTGATTATATTTTACAAGGGAAGCATTGTCCACGACGAGCGGCCCGCCACCCTGTTTAAAAACAGCGCCCGCATCCGTGAACTGGGTCTGGAGCCGCCGCTTCTCTATCAGGTTAAAGAGCTGCTAAATAAAGATTGACATTTAGACAATTTTAAAATATATTGATAGAATCAGCAAAATTATCTCTTATCAGAGGAACGGCCGTGCAAGAATCGACCACACACCTACTCGACCTCATTGACAAAAGCGTCCTGAACGAAATTCAATCCACTTTTTCCAGAAAACACAACATTGGTCTGTGTATCTACGATGACGACTCGCAGCTGCTTACATCGATAACGGATTCATTCCCCGCTATTGCCAATCTCAACAAGGAAGAACGGACTTTTTTTAATGTGCTCTATGCTGTGGAACATATCGACACCGGGTTTGTGTTTAATGACCGGCAGCCGCTCTATCAAAGTTTTCTTAACGGCCTGGTCATCCAGACCGTTTTCCCTTTGCTTTTCAAAAACGAACTGTTTGGATTTGTCTGTCTGATCAAGGTTAACAACACTCTGAAACCCGATCAAAACGCGGAAGCTCTGGGCCTTCTCGAACAGATATTTAACGGGCAACAGGATATTGAAGACATCAAAGACTATACCACTCCCAACAATATTGAATCAAGCCTTCTTGTCGAAGAATTTGAAAACCTGATCCATCTATTGTTTGAAGCCGGACAGGTGCGGGCCAACTATATTGAAGACACCCCGGAAACACATGACCAGGAAGAGCCGGAGGAAACAGCTCTGCTGTTTTGCACACCGGACGGTGTCATTGTGGACACGCAGGAAGGTACAAATGCCCTCCTGGGACTGGGCGAACAGGAGAACCTGGTCGGAAAAAGTCTAATCTCCGATCTGACAGCGGATACCGACGATCTTGAAAAAATAAAAAGCATTATCAACTCTGAAACTGAAACAGAATGGGAATCGGTCACCCTGCGTACACCGGACGACCGGTTTGTTCTGGCGGATATCACGCTTGTTCCGCAAAAAGACGACCAGACCATAGTCGGATATGAGTGTTACATCAAAGTGCGTCAGAAAGAAACCCTGGATGAAGAAAATGACGATAGATCCGCTCTCGGAGTTATCGCCAATCATATGCTGCAGGAAGAAAATGCTTCTATGAACGAACTGGTCGAACATTATAAAGAATCCGCGCCCGAAACCACGGAGGAGCAGGAACCCGACCTCCTGTCCGTAAACAGATTGAACAAACCCGGTCTTTTTTCCTACTCTTTTAAAGGAGTTTCTCAACTCCTGGATGCTGTGCCTTTTCCGATTGTGGTTACGGATTCTAATGATAAAATCCGCATCTGGAACAAAGCGGTTGAGAACTTGCTCAACATATCAGCCGTCTCCATGCTTGACTCTGAATTCAGCAGCCTGATTGTCGATGAAATGCAGCAGGACTGGCAGGAATGGCGTGATACATTATACGGAAAGGAACAAACAGATTACAAGCCAAATTCGAAATTATTGGTCATTAGCAAAAAAGCTGATATTATCCCGGTACAGGTTCATCTGAGCCGAACCGATATTATGGGACAGGATTACATATCGATCCTGCTGGAATCATCTGAACAGAATTCTCAACCTCAACTCTGTCAGACTGAGACCCCAGATCAAAACAAAGAACTCTTGAACCACATAAAAGCCCAATTCGCTTCCATCTCTTGCCTTATCATTGAGCACTTGAAACATTTTCCGGGAGATTTAAAGCTAAATACCAAACAGCAAAAATCTCTAAATCACCTAAAAAGCCTGGCGCATGTACTGTCGGACGGTGCACACAAGCTCCAGTCCTATACCGGAGATATACAGCTCGACAAACGACCGGTAAATATCAAACATCTCATCGAATCCATTCGCAACAAACTCGAGCGCTTTCTGCCGGAACAATTTGAAATACGCCTCAATCTGCCGGGCCACCTGCCGCCTGCCCGCCTGGATCAGTTTAAAATAGTCCACATCCTCGGCTCATTGTGTAAAAATGCAGTTGACGCCATGCCGCAGGGCGGAATCATCCGGATTGAATCACATGCAACAGAAAATGAACTTTTAATCACAGTCAGCGATTCGGGACAAGGTATGGATCCGGCTATTCTGGAAAACCTGTTTAAACCTTTTACATCCGGCAAAAACGGTATTGCCAAAGGATTGACCCTGTCTTCGATTAAAGGCATCATGCTGGCCCATCAGGGATGGATCGATATCGATACAAATGAAAACGGCAGTACAGTAACTTTGAGATTTCCACTGCAATACGAGGCTGACACGCCAAAACATGAACAAGAGAAAGAAACGTCAACACCGGGTGTTTTGGTGGTTGATGATGATCAAGGGATCGCAGAAACGTCTGCGACAGCTTTAAAACATTACGGATTTCTGTCATTCAAGAGCAATTCCCCTGAGGATGCTGTAAAAACATTAAAAAAGGAGCAGGCAAAAATCCAGATAGTGGTGATTGACAATCATCTCGAAACCTGCAGCGGTCTGGACTGTGCACGTGAACTGCTGCAGATCAAACCTTCTCTTGACATTATTTTCACCAGCGGTGCACCGGCCGATACGGAACTCTCCGGTTATATTGAATCTCACTCGTTCGGATGGCTGCAGAAACCGTTTACCATGAACACCCTGGTAGACAACGTAAAGCACGTTCTGAGCGATTAAACACGCCCCCCGGCCTGGAATCTACACCGCAAAACGAAAACTGATTATATCACCATCCTTGACGATATAATCTTTGCCTTCCAGACGCAACACACCATCGGTCTTGCATTTCTGCAATGATTTTCTCTGAATAAACTCATCATAAGAAACCACTTCAGCTCGAATAAAACCGCGTTCAAAATCAGTATGGATAGCCCCGGCAGCCTGAGGCGCAGCTGTGTTCAACGGAATCGTCCAGGCGCGCACCTCGTCACTGCCGACCGTGAAAAAGGAAATCAGACCCAGGAACTCGTAGGACAGACGGATCAACCGCTGCATGGCAGAGTGGGTAATGCCGATATCCCGGCGAAAGGCTTCCGCCTCTTCATCGGACAGCTGTTGAATTTCCATTTCAATCTGAGCGGATATTAACACCACCGTGCTCTGTTCCGCCTTGAAAAGTTCCTCAAAAGCCTCAGGGATAGTTTCCGAATCCGGGATCTCCTCTTCACCGATATTCAGCGCCACAATCAATGGTTTTAATGTCAGAAACTGATAGCCCCGGATCATCATCTCCTGTTCCCGGCTGATTTCCAGGTCCCGCAGCGGGGTTTCGTTTTCCAGCGCCTCGCTGAAACTCTGCAAAAGATCATATTCCCGTTGATCTTCCGCAGTCTTTTTAGCTTTGATCTGTTTTTCCAGTCTCTGCATCCGATTTTCGATCACGTTCAGATCACTCAGCAAAAGATCGGATTGGATCAGATCAAAATCGCGTTTCGGATCTATAGAGTTTAACGGATGCGGTACGCTGTCGTTGTGAAAAGCGCGCGTTAAAATCAATACCGCATCCACTGTCCGTAAATTCCCAAGAAATTCATCCGTTAATCCGCCTTTCTTCTGTTCGGATGCGGTCAATCCGGCCAGATCGATATATTCAATAACCGCCGGCACTTTTTTTTCCGGCTGATATATTTCAGTTAATGTCTCTACCCGTTCATCCGGGACCTGAACATTGGCTTTATTGGCTTCCGCTTTGCCGGACGCGAACCCGGTCTGAGCGGCAGACCCTGTCAACGCATTAAACAATGTGGTCTTACCTGATTGGCCGAGTCCAACAATTCCTATTTTCATAATATCCTCAATAATTCAAAACCATTTTTTTTAATAACTAAATTTAAGGCTTGTGCAATGAATTGCAAGTGAAATATTAAAATCATGCTCATTCCCTGACAGGGGAACCATTTGCGCGTGAATTTGTTTGATAAAGTAATGATTTTTAATTACCTTTATCAAAAAAGGAGAATAACGTGCTGAAACGTCAGACAAGCGGTTCCATAAAGTGCCCCAAATGCGGACGTTTGATCTCGGCAAATTCAAAAAAATGTTCGTTTTGCGGGCGCTGGAATCCCGGTTTATGGGGATATGGTCCGTCCGTACGCCGTTTGTTCGGTGATTTTGACATGGTCAAGCTAATTCTGGGAACCAGTATTTTTTTGTACATCGCCAGTTTGCTGGCGGATTTGGCCGCCATATTCCAAACCCGGGGATTTTTGGGACTCTTGTCTCCCAGTATGCAGTCGCTTGATGCCCTGGGTATGACCGGACGCTACGCCATGGCTCAGGGACGCTGGTGGACCTTGATCACCGCGATTTATCTGCATGGCAGTATTTTGCATATTCTTTTTAATATGCTATGGCTTCGACAGCTGGGACATCTGGTTGAGCAATGGTTCGGATCCGGCCGTTCTTTTCTCATTTTTACATTTTCCGGAATTCTGGGGTTTTATATATCCGATATGGTCAATATTCCGTTCACGGTCGGCGCCAGTGGATCTATATTCGGCTTATTGGGCGCTCTGGTCTATTTCGGCAGAAAAAGCGGCGGAGAGTTTGGCAACGCCGTCTACAGGCAGGTCGGGACCTGGGCGATCATTCTCTTCGTCATGGGTTTTCTGATGCCGGGCGTGAACAACCTGGCCCACGCGGGTGGATTTGCAGGCGGATACCTCGCAGCCCTGGTTCTCAAATTCAACGATATCAAACCTGAAAATCAGAGTCACCAGATTGCCGCGCTGGCGACCGCGTTATTGACCATTGTTTGTTTTGTATTGGAAATCATAACATAAAAGCCCCTTAAGGGGGTTGGGCGCGCCCGGATGGACTCGAGAGCCCTCTGGCTCAAAGCCGGATGATCCAATTGAGCTACGGGCGCTGCTATTTTATTTCTGCTTTTTCTGGATTTTAGCCCAGGTATCCCGCAGCCCGACAGAGCGGTTAAAAACTTTTTCATCCGGGGTCGAGTCCAGATCCAAAACAAAATATCCCAGCCGTTCAAATTGACAAATAAAACCCGGTTCTTTATCCTGCAGACCGGGTTCCACCTTGCCCTGCAGCGCTTCCAGTGAATCCGCGTTAATATACTCTATAAAATCTTTATCTTCCTGTGTATCCGGATTCTCTACCGTGAGCAAGTAATCGTAAAGACGAATCTGCGCATCCAGGGCATGTCGGGCGCTGACCCAGTGCAGTGTGCCTTTTACTTTACGACCATCCGGCGAAGATCCCCCGCGGGTCTCCGGATCATACGTGCAATGAAGCTCGGTCACCCGGCCGTTCTCATCTTTGATCACATCCTGACAGGTAATATAGTAGGCATAGCGCAACCGGACTTCGCGTCCCGGAGCCAGTCTGAAAAACTTTTTCGGCGGATCTTCCATAAAATCAGTGCGCTCAATATACAACTCCCGGCTGAAGGAGACCGGTCGTTTGCCTGCATCCGGGTCTTCGGGATTATTAATCGCCTCCAATTCGTCTACCTGGTCTTTGGGATAATTGGTAATGACAACCTTGAGCGGCCGCAGTACACCCATAAATCTCGGCGCTCGCTTGTTCAAATCAACACGCAGACAATGCTCCAATAGCGCAACATCCACCACACTGTCACGTTTGGCCACACCAATACGATCTGAAAAATCACGAATGGATTCCGGGGTGTATCCGCGCCGACGTAGTCCGGAAATCGTAGGCATGCGCGGATCGTCCCATCCCCGAACCACACCTTCTTTGACCAGACGCATGAGTTTGCGTTTGCTCATGATCGTGTAGCTCAAATTCAGACGCGCAAACTCGATCTGCTGCGGATGATAAACCTCGAGCTGCTCCAAAAACCAGTCATAAAGCGGACGATGATTCTCAAATTCCAGCGTACACAAGGAATGCGTCACCTTTTCAATGGAATCTTCCAGGCCATGCGCCCAGTCATACATGGGATAAATACACCATTTGTCGCCGGTGCGTGGATGCGGCGCATGCAGAATCCGGTACATGACCGGATCGCGCATATTTAAATTGGGAGAGGCCATATCAATTTTGGCGCGCAGCACGTGTTCACCGTCTTTGTATTCGCCATTGCGCATGCGCTGCAGCATATCCAGATTTTCCTCGACGCTACGGTTCCGGTACGGACTTTTCTGGCCCGGCTCGGTCAGTGTACCGCGGTATTGGCGGATCTGTTCGCTGTTCAAACTGTCCACATAAGCCTTGCCTTTTTTTACCAGTTGGACAGCAAGTTCATACATGCGTTCAAAATAATCCGAGGCATAATACAGGTGATCGCCCCAGTCAAACCCCAGCCATTTGACATCTTTAATAATGGAATCGATGTATTCCTGTTCTTCCTTGATCGGATTGGTATCATCAAATCGCAGATGACAGCGGCCGTTATAACGTTCCGCCAGACCAAAATTCAGACAAATGGATTTGGCGTGCCCAATGTGCAGATAACCGTTGGGTTCAGGCGGAAATCGGGTGATGATCTCAGAGTGCTTGCCGCTTTTGAGATCCTGCTCGACAATGTCCCGAATAAAATGTGTCTTTTCGTTATTCAAAGAATCCGACGCTGAATCGCTTTTAATAGTTTTTTCACTCATACCCGTTCACCTTTAAAATTAAAAATGGTCTCTAAAACCAGTGATATTTCAAACAGGGCGGAAGCTCTTACCGCACAGATGACCATTCAATCACAAGTCTGTAATATACACTAAAATTCATCAAATTTCAACACATTTTACCCGGCGCTAAATCCGCAAAAACCGGGCTGATCATACAGTTCCCAAACAGAAAATAAGTGAGACGACACAGTCAAGTATGAAAAAGCACGACCGGCAGAGTATTTTATGCTTTCCAATATTGTACTGTCCTCCCTGAAACCACACGCTTGGTTTCTACAGACCCCGTCTCTGCCGTTTATGGAGGAACGGCTGAAAAAATCAAACCAAGCAAGCATATAATAATCAATAGAATATCTGTAAAAATCTTGCAAAATGCCCGTAATTTGCCTATATTTTAGTCACAGGTTAGAACAGCAAAAAAACCGGGAACGGCCATGTCCTCCTTTCGTTTTGTCATCATCGGCACCGGCAATATCAGTCAAACCTACTGGCAGGTGATTGAAAATCTCGATCAGGCCGAGGTAGCCGGATTTGTTTCACGCTCACTGACACGTCCGGACTATGTACCCAAAGACCGGCCGGTTGAGATCCAAAAAACGCTTGTACAGATTGAGTCAAGTTACCATGCCGTCATTGTCACCACACCGAACGGCCTGCATCACCGTGGCGCTATCGATGCCGCGGCGCTGAACAAACATGTACTGGTGGAAAAACCGCTGGATATTAATCGGGAAAACATGGCTGCCATGCTGCAGGCGTGCCGCCACGCCAACGTCAAGCTGGGCGTGGCGTACCAGCGCCGCATGAGCCGGGACAATCAGACCATCAAACAATTGCTTGATGAGGGTAAACTGGGGCGTGTTTACGCCGCGGATTTGTGGGTGAAATTCTGGCGCGGTCAGGATTATTATGACAGCGCGCCGTACCGGGGCGGCCGGGAGATTGACGGCGGCGGCCCCTTTATCCAGCAGGCCTGTCACAATGTCGATATTTACTGCTGGTTTTTCGGCAAGCCCGATAAAGTTGTGAGCATGACCGACACCTTTGCCCACCGCATTCAGGCCGAGGACCACGGGGCTGTCCTGCTGAGGCACCCGAACGGTATGATCGGAAGCATGGTTGCATCCACTGTGGCCTGGCCGGGATATGCGCCGGAGCTGCAGGTCCATGCAGAAAAGGGATCGTTCAGCATGAAAAATGATATCATCAGCGTGTGGGATGTGCCGGACCTTGAAAATCCCAGCGAATGTCAGGGGCAAAATTTTCATTCCGGAGCCGGCAGCGCAGCGGTCACACAGACGGCGGGGCACGAAACAATTGTACGCGATTTTATCGAGGCGGTGCAGCAAAACCGAAAACCCTGTGTGCCGGGGGAAGAAGCGAAACTGGCAACTGAGGTGATACTGGATATTTACGGCAACACGGTTTAAAGATATATCAATAAAGCGCTTATTTCTTCATTACCTCCCGCACTTTGTTTGCTATCATCTTGTGTGAAAAGGGTTTTTGCAAAAAATCAACACTATTCTCAAGCATGCCTTGATGCGAAATATGCTCACTGGTATATCCCGACATAAACAGGACTTTGATATCGGGGTAAATGTCAACCAGTTTTGCCGCCAGATCGCGCCCGTTCATCTCGGGCATCACCACATCCGTAATCAGCAGATGAATGTTATTGTCGGTTTTCTGTTCTTTTAACTGTTTTGCATACTCTCCGGCAAGTTGAATCGCTTCAACCGGTGTCGCTGCGCTCAGCACGTTATATCCTAAACGCTCAAGAAGCGTACCGGTCATTTTTAAAATAGCAGGTTCATCCTCTACAAGCAGAATGGTTTCTTCACCTGGTGCAGATGCCGTCGGGATCTCTTTCACATCATGCCGATCCTGTTGGGTCGAACACTCGGGGAAATAAAGTTTAAAGGTCGTCCCCTGTCCGGGTTCACTGTACACTCGTATGTATCCGTTATTTTGCTTTACAACCCCAAACACCGTGGACAACCCCAGACCGGTTCCTTTGCCGACATCTTTTGTCGTAAAGAAAGGTTCAAATATCTGGGCCAGAGTCTCTTTACTCATACCATGTCCGGTATCTGTGACGACCAGAAGCATATAATCGCCCGGCACAATATCAAAATTTTGGGAATAATCTTCTTTTTCAAAAGCAACATGATCAGTCGTAATGGTGATGCTGCCCACCTTGTCGATGGCATCGTGCGCATTGACACATAAATTTACAAGGATTTGATCCAATTGACTCGGGTCCATGCGTACACACCCGGTTTTTCGACTCGGCTGCCAGACCAACTCTATATTCTCCCCAATGAGTTTACGCAGCATACCGAGCATTCCCTGAATGGTATCATTAAGATCGATCACTTTGGGAGTGGTTGTTTGTTTTCGGGCAAACGCCAAAAGTTGTCGGGTGAGATCCGCAGAACGCTGTGCGGCTTTTCGGATTTCCTCAAGCGATGCCCGCCATATACTTTGCCGAGGCAGGTCATCCAAAAGCATTTCAGTATGACCCAGTATAACATTCAGCATATTATTAAAATCGTGCGCTACCCCGCCGGCCAATCGGCCAATAGATTCAAGTTTCTGAGCCTGGCTCAGTTGCTCTTGCAGTTTTTCGCGTTCCTGTTCTGCGACTAACCTCCGGCGTCTGTTTTCTGCTTCCTGAATTTCACGTTTGATAGCCGATGTCAGCCGCATTAATTTATCTTTCGAAAAATAATCATGCGCTCCGGCTTTCATAACATCTACCGCCACCTCCTCACCGATGGTGCCGGAAACCACAATAAAGGGGATATCCAGCCCGCTATCGAAAAGTACGCGCAGGGCGGATGGAGCATCAAAACGCGGCAATTTGTAATCCGACAGCACAACATCCCACTCTCGCTCTTTGAGAGCGGATTGCATCTCTTTTCTGGTCTGCACGCGCAGCCAATCCGGTTCATAGCCGCCACGCCGCAACGTACGCAGCACCAGTAAAGCGTCATCCTCAGAATCTTCTACAACAAGCACTCGGATAGTTTCACTCATAAGCAATTCCCTTCAATCGGCGGCGCCTGGTTCAGCAGCACCCAGTAACATCCCAATTGTTTTACCGCGCTGCAGAATTGTTCAAATTCGACCGGTTTGCGCACATAGCTGTTGGCGCCCAGCTTATAACCGTTAATTATATCTTTTTCTTCAGAAGATGAGGTCAGAATGACAACAGGCAAATGTTTTGTGCGCGGTTCAGAGCGAATATGCCGTAAAACCTCAAGGCCACCGAGTTTGGGAAGTTTTAAATCCAAAAGCACAACCGCCGGCGCGTCTCTTTCCTGATGGTCAGAATATTGACCCCGACCCAGGAGATAATCCAGAGCTTCCACACCGTCTCGAACCACATCGATCGGATTGACTATATTGCTGTCCTTGAGAGAACGCAAGGTCAGCAGCATGTCATTTTCGTCATCCTCAACCAGCAGTATTCTTTTTTCCCGCATGTCATACCTCTCGGATTTTTATTTTTTTTTTCAAACAATGTAAAATAAAACACAGCGCCTTTTCCAACACCCCCCTGCGCCCAGACGCTGCCGTTGTGTCGACGAATGATACGCTGAACCGTGGCAAGTCCAATACCTGTGCCGGGAAACTCGTTGTCCGTATGCAGGCGCTGAAACGGCTGAAACAGTTTATCAATATAATCCTGATCAAATCCGGCGCCGTTATCTCGAACGAAATAAACAAGTTCTTCCTCATCTATTTCCGCATTCGGGGCTTTGCACTTAAAATTGCTCTGCGCAGAAAACTCGATACACGCCTGTTTTGTTTTTTTTGTAAACTTCCATGCATTACCCAGCAGATTCTGGATCACCAGAGACAGAAGGTGAACATCACCGTAAGCGCTCATCCCGTCAGCACAGATCAATTTTACATTCCGGTCCGGCTCGGCGGTTTTCAGCCGTTCATACTCGTCGCGAACCATTTTACTAAAGTCAATGGTTTTCGGACTCATTTTATATCGTGACGCGCGCGACAATTGCAGCAAGTCATCAATCAGATGTCCCATTCTCTGGCTGGCGTCACGTACTCGCCGCGCATAATCACGGCCCTGCTCATCCAGTTTGTCCTGATAATCTTCCAACAGCGCCCGACTGAATCCGTCCATGGCGCGTAACGGCGCCCGCAAATCATGCGATACGGAATAGGCAAAAGATTCAAGCTCCTGATTGGAAAATTCCAGTTTGCGGCGTTCTGTCTTGAGTTCCGATGCGATTCGGTTCAG
The DNA here is from genome assembly GCA_034521575.1 of candidate division KSB1 bacterium. Classification (NCBI taxonomy): domain Bacteria; kingdom Pseudomonadati; species Candidatus Zhuqueibacterota bacterium. The sequence continues at coordinate 309,237 of JAXHMJ010000001.1, read as the reverse complement.
ATCCTCGACCATATAAAGCATGGCTTTCTGACTTTTTTCAGACTCTTGAACCCTTTTCTGCAGTTCTTTTGTGCTTTGTTCCACTTTTTGTTCAAGACTTTTCTTGAGTTCTGTAAGTTCAGCGGTACGCTCCCGCACTCTGTCTTCGAGGTCATCCCGCGACTGCTGTAGCGCCTGTTTTGAGACTTGCAGTTCACGAGTGCGCTCGGCGACCATTTCCTCAAGTCGAAGGTTTCTCGCGCGAATCGTTCGGGTTCTATGTCGGATTAGAAATAGAATGAGCGCCAGTCCTGCAAACAGGCCCGTGATCCTGAACAAGGCGGTTTGCCAAAAAGGCGGAATAATTTCAAGTTCGACACGCCGGCCGGTTTCATTCCATATCCCGTCATTATTGGCCGCTTTTACAGAAAACGTATAATCTCCGGGATCAAGATTTGTATAGGTCACGGTGCGTTTGTGCCCCAATTGAATCCATGTTTCATCAAATCCCGTTAGCTTACAGGCGTATTTATTTTGCGACGGATTCGTGAAATTCAAAGCGGCAAATTCAAATGTCAATACCTTTTGTGTATCATTCAACTCGATACGCTTTGTTTCATTAATATGGCGGGACAGCGGAGAATTCTCATTGCCGAAATTTACCGATTCGTTAAAAAGTTTAAAATCCGTAAACACAATCGGCGGCGGTGTTCGATTGTAAGCAATGTTATCCGGATGAAACCTGTTATACCCCTTACTGCCGCCAAAATACAAATAGCCGCTGGAATCTTTGCAAGCCAAACCGCTTTCGAATTGGTACCCCTGTAAACCGTCAGAAAGATCAAAATTGACAAATTCACCCGTAGAAAGATCGAATCGCGACAGTCCATGAGAGGTGCCCAGCCAGTACAGGCCTTTGTGATCCTGAATAATACTCGCAACGGAATTGCCGGGCAGTCCATCCTCGCGTGTATAACGTTTGATGGTGTTTTTTGTGTGAGGATGAATCCGAAACAGCCCGTTTTCAGCCGGTATCCAGATATCATTGCTGTCAGAACGGTAAATTTGATTTCCACCCTTTAAGACGCTTACAGATAAAGAATCATCTGTAAAATGACCAATCGGGTGCACCTGTTGACGATCCGGTTGATAAATCCACACACCCTGCCGCTGCCCCGTCATCCAAACATCACCGTTGGCGTCCGATCCTATGGCCTGCAAATAGTCAGGCAGTTCCAAATACCCGGCAAGCGGTTGAAAGGAGCCGCTTTCATATTCAAAACGTGCGGCGCCGGGTTTAGACACGGTGAGCCAGATTCTGGATTGCTGATCCACATACATATCAGCTACATTATTCGATAAAAGGGATCGATCATCAGCGGGATTTTCCATAAAGCGGGTGAAATGACCGCGTTCGGGATTGAATACATTGACACCCCCGCCCCAGGTCGAGATCAAAATCCGGCCATCCGGCGCCTCTTCCACATCCATAACAGCATCCGAACTCAGGGCGCTGTTCGCCGTTGTGTAATGACGGAATCCCTGTTCCGGTCCTCTATACAAACAAAGCCCTCCATGATCAGTGCCCATCCAAAGTCTGTTTTTTGAATCCTGAAAGATGCTTGCAACCGGATTGGGGCTGAGTGAGGTAGAATCATAGGGATTGTTTTTGATCAAATCGAATTTTTTACGGCGCGGATCATGAACATTTACACCACCCGACAGGGTACCCACCCAGAGAATTTGGCTGACTCGGTCATAATAAAGAGAAAAAACATCTCCATTGGAGAGTGAAAATTGATCTTTGGGATCGGGTAAAATAGTGGAAAACGCTTTGGCGTCAAGATTAAAACACTGCAGTCCACCGCCGCCTTCAGTCCCAACAAACAAATACGATTGTATCTGAATAAAATCACAAGACAAATCTTTTGCAGGGTTTCCGGTATAATCTACAAAGCTGCTGTCCTTCGGCTGATAACGTATAACACCGTGTGCATCCGTACCGACCCAGATACATCCGCTGGTATCCTGAAAAAGATATTTTTCATAACGGCTATGGGGCAGTCCCTGAAAATCAAGCGCGGATGTAAATCTTTTGTTCACCGGATCGAATCTTTGAATGGTTTGATCCGCTGTCGCAATTAGGATATCTCCATTGCAAAGAGAAATGATATCCATGACAGTGTTGTTATTGATCGAATTGCCATTCTCCGGATCATGTTCAAACAGACGGAAATCGTTTTGCTCCGCATTATAAAGCGCCAATCCGCTATGCGTGCAGACAGCCAATTGCTCTCCGCGCAATACAGCAAGCTTGTGGATATAGATACCCTTTAGGTGGTGTTCGAATCCATCATACTCCGGGATATAACGATTCACCCCATTCTGAGTGCCAATCCACAGATTTCCTGAAGCATCAATTTCAATATCCGTGATCCAGCTATCGGAAAGTGAGAGGCTATCCGTACGGGCAGGGTAAATTTGAATATCATATCCATTATATTTATTCAAACCGGATGTAGTACCAAACCACATGAATCCATCCGGTCCTTTTTGTATCGCCGTTATTGTATTATCAGACAGGCCATCTTCAGTATCAATTTGATAAAACTGCAGGTTTGATGGATTGTACTGTGCTAACCCTGATGTAAACACCATACATAAGAAGAACAGAACTTGCTGACCCTGTTTGTTTTGCTATTGTACAACACTTGGCTTCCAATCACTCAAACGTTATTGCACCATGCCTAAAGCAATTTCCGCGACCTCTATTATTATATGCTTTGAAATGCCGGGGGCACACTCTTGCGTTAGCACTGCATAGATGTAATGCTTTGACAAGTCCAGTATAAAAAATTCAGCATTCAATAACAAGACATATCAACGGAGAATTCTTTGCATGAATATTCATGTTTTCGAAAAACTTTTTTAATCCCGTTCCTCTTTCAATGCCTTGATTTCTTGTCGCAACTCTTCCATACGCAATTCACGGTGAATGGTCGCATCCCGGAACTGCTGCAATCAGCTATCTTTTCCTGCAGTTCGATCGTATTTTCTCTGATTTTCTCTTCAAGTTCATTTTTCAACTGATAGAGTTCATCCTCGGTTTTCCGCCTTTCGGTAATATCCCGACAGCTTGAGTAAAAACAGCCATTGGGCAACCGAACTGCATTAATATCCACCGGAATACTCGTTCCATCCCGCTTTCGCAGCTCGAGTTCAGTGAAAAGACTGCCGGTTTCAACCAAATATTTGAACGTATCCGGTAATGTTTTCCGATTCAAGTCCGTGATATTCATACCGCAGAATTCTTGTTCTGAATATCCAAACAGTTCACAAGCTTTTTCATTTACATATTGATAATCACCCTTTTGATCCACAATAAAGATCGCATCCGCCGAATTTTCCGTGATGGACCGGAATCGCGCCTCGCTTGCTTTTAACTCATTCAAAGCAATATGATGATCAAACCTGACAAAAAACATAAACAGGAAAGCATTGAGGATAAAGGTAAAGAAAAATTTCAGGGACAAGGGTGCATTGGGATAAATTTGAAGAAACCCGAACGCATGCGTCAATGCAACAACAAGAAAAATCACCAGCCATGTATAACTGCTTCCGGCATAGGCCACAAATTCTTTGCGTTTGAACAGTACAATCACCAATGCCAGCATAATAAAAAGTGTTTGCAAAAATACAGCGGATTTACTCCCCAGTTCCGGGACGTACAGCATCGCAAGTCCGAGTATGAGGATCGGGGAAAACGTCCAGAACAGTACCGCGCGTTTGGAAATATGATAAAAATAAAGCAGGACTGCCCAAAGCAGCAAATAGGTCCCGATTGCAGCCGAAAGTCCAAAAACCGGGTGATTAATTTGTCCGGTATTATTGTACCCCCACAAACCAAGAATCGGACCGAGCAGATAAGCAAACCAGGCAAACGCAAGCACTGCATATTTCAGATCTCTTTTCCTCACATAAAGCTCAAAAAAGAACAGTAGAGCCACCAACCTGAAACCGATCAGCACCAGTAAAGAAATATTTATGGCATCAATAATCATCACATCCTATGCAGAAAACAGTTTATTCAGATTCTCTAACGTATACACGATCTATCCGCCCAATACTCGTCTCAACCAACCAACTAACCCTCACACCACACACCACACACCTCACACCTCATACCCCGTACCGCATACTGCAATACCGCATACCTCAACACCTCACATCTCATACCCCGTACCACAATACCACACACCAGATCATATGCGCGCTGATGATCATCATTGAATGTCTTTTATCTTTTCGCGGAGCTCATCATTTTCATCCCGCAGTTCTTTCATGCGAAACTCGCGTTCAATGGTGGCGTCATGAAAGCGTTCAAGCTCCTGGAGTCTCTGCTGCAACTCTTTTGTTTTTTTCTCCACTTCTTGTTCAAGCCTGTCTTTAAGCGTTCTCAATTCATTTTCCGCTTTTTTGCGTTGACTGATATCGCGGCAAAGTCCCATGATATAAACCTGATCCTGCAACCGGATTTTGGTCAGAGTCACCTCGGCCGGGAATATCTCGGCGTCTTTGCGTTGTTGCCGGGCTTCAAAGCGAACGGGATCGTTAAAATTCATCTGATCATAAAATGCGCCTTTTTCTTCGCGTTCATCATAATCCGGATCAATATCACTGACATTCATGTTCAGCAATTCATCGCGGGAATAGCCGTATTGATTGACAGAGGTTTGATTTACGGCCAGAATCTTTCCGTCCAGATCATGCAAAAGCAGGCCGTCAGCGATCTGTTCCACCAAAGTCCTGAATTTCCGCTCATTTTCTTTAATGATCTGATCTGTTTTTTTATGCTCGGTGATATCCTGAAGGGTTCCGCGCAGACCGATCACTTTCTCATGATCAAACACGGGTTCTCCCCGGGCCACAGTGTATCGGTTTTCACCTTTTTTGCGTATCAGTTCAAGCTCGATTTCATAGGGTTCACCGGTTTTTTTAGCGGTTTCCACGGCCTTTTGAAATCTCTGCCAGCTTTCAGGCGTGTAATAGCGCTTGTGCTGATCAACCCGCAGCAAGATTTTGTCTTTCTTTGCACCCATAATATTGTACATCTCGTCCGACAAATAGAGTTCATCGCTGTCAAAATACCACAACCAGCTGCCGATCTTGGCCAGGCGCTGGGCTTCTTTCAGATTCTGCTCGTTTTGCCGCAGCGCATCTTCCATTTGTTTGCGCTCTGATATATCAATGACGGTTGTAATAAAAAATTGAGGGTCACCCTGATCATCGCGATGCAGAACCGTACTGACATCCGCCCAAATGATCGATCCATTTTTATCAAGATATCGTTTCTCGAATCGGGCCGAATCCTTTTCTCCATTCAGCAATGGTGCTATTTGTGTTGTGCTTTTTTCTATATCTGCATCAGGAGTTAATTCCTGCCAGGTTTTGTCTCTCAACTCCTCCTTTGTATATCCCAGCATCTCGCAAAATGCTTTGTTAAAAAACACCTGACCGTCCGGCTGCGTGATACATTTTCCCACATTGGCCGTTTCAAAAACAGAACGGAATCTCTGTTCGCGCTCTCTCAACGCCTCCCGCATTTGATATTCTTTGCTGACATCCCGAAACACCAACACCACACCGGTTATTTCACCCGTTGCATTTTTAATCGGCGCGCCGCTGTCGGCGATCTGGTATTCCTGACCGTCCTTGGATACGAGTTTGGTATGATTGGCCAAACCAATAATGTTCCCCGATTTCAGCACCGGTTCAACCGGGTTTTTAACCCGTTTTCCGGTCTTTGCATTCTGAATGTTAAAAACTGTTCTCAAATCCTGACCCAGGGCCTCTTTTAATTCCCAGCCCGTCAGATCCCGGGCCACCGGATTCATATGTATAATTCGGCTTTTTACATCCGTAGCGATCACCGCATCGCCTATTGAATTGAGTGTAATCCGGTGCTTTTCTTCACTTTTGCGAAGCGCTTCCTCGGCGTGTTTCTGTTCAGTAATATCTTGCAGCGTTGCAAACACCTTGACGTTCTCTTTATCTCGCTCGATAACACCGAGGGCGTGCACGGTAATCACTTGACCGTCTTTTTTAACGAGCCTGTATTCATTCGGCTCCAGTTGATCACTGCCGGATTCAATACAGTCATTCAGCCATTTTGTCACCCGTTCCAGATCATCGGGATGATGAATCGGCGCATCCTCTTTCAGAATAAATTCAGAAAATGGTTTGCCGCGGAATTCCTCACCTGGACGGCCCAACATATCTCCCCAGGTGCTGTTGGTCTGGCGGATCATTCCCGCGTCATCCAGCACCACATATCCGACCGGCGCGTGTTCAAACAATGCGGCAAACCGGTCGCGGGTTTTCTGCAAAATGAGCTGCGTATTGCGCAGCTCTTCATGCTGCAGTTCCAGTTCAGCCTGATGCACCGCCAGTTCATGCGCCAGCTTGTTCACGTCCTGGAGTTCAGAGACTTTATAGGTCTCGGGGGATTCGTTCAACAGTTTTTCCGCCCGTCGTCGCAGAGCTACGGCTTTGTTTTTTCCGTTGCTACTCATGAGGCGCCGACCACGACAGCCGTCTGTTGTCCTGTTTTCCCAATTTTATTTTTCTTCATAGATACCCCCTTTCCGGCGGGACTGTCAAACTCCGCCGGGGCCATTCTTGGTCTGCAGGATACAGTATATGCTCTATCGATTTTTACCCCGTTGTGGTTCATCACCCTGCAAATCAAAAATCCCGTCAAACGGTATCTCTTACCCGGCCGAGTCATAAACTCTCCCGCTCCTGTTATTCCCGCCGCAATCGCAGACCCTTGTCCTCGCAATGGTCTTGCAGTGAAACAATCATCCGGCCAACAGCGTACACCACTATTCTACAATACAATGAGACAATTCATTATACGTAAAAAATTCAGTTAAATCAAGTATAAATCATGTTCCGGTCAAAGGCCGGGTTGAACCATTTGCAAAGCGGTGTAACATCATTTTTATTTCAATAATGGTTTAGTATATTCTAAACATTTCAAAATAACATTTTACAATCTGCCGGCCGCATTTCAAAGCAAGGCACAACAGATTTTTTCCAGATATCCGGGCATGACACACGGCAGTCAGTGGGTACAGGGCGATCACAGCATTTTCATCCAAAACGGATGTCCGGCCCTTGCCTTGTCATCCGATTGGCTGATCGAACACCTGGACACCCACAGGATCACACACTCGTCTGAAGATAATCCGGATATTGTAGAGCCGGGCAAATGCGTGGAAATTGCCGAGGCGCTGACGGAATTGATCACAGAGTTGGATGCATAGCAGATAAATTCGTTCATGGAAAATTTAATTTTCAAGACTTGACTCTCATTCTGTAAGAATCCAGCAAAAACAACCTGCCTATATAATGACTCGTGTCAGAATGTTTTCGCAAATAACGACCAGGCATATTCATGATAGACGGGATAATTTCAGGATGATTCACCAATACAAACAAAAATATATTAATAAAATAATGCATAAATCACCAGAAACGCACATATTTAGCAGAAGAAACGTTGTCTATCCTGGATTCCGGCGCCTGTCTTTTACCGGACTGCACCCTAATCGATATTATCGATCCAGAGCCCGGTTCAGGTTATAAGCCGCGCTGATTAATGCCAGATGGGTAAAGGCCTGCGGGAAATTCCCCAATGCCTCACCTGTGGGACCTGTCTCTTCGGCATATAATCCCAGATGATTCGCATAGCCCAGCATCTGTTCAAATATCAGGCGGGCTTGTTCCAGCCGTTTCGGGTGCACCCGACCAGCGCGCGTCAAAGCTTCCACAAGCCAGAATGAGCAAATATTAAAAGTACCTTCCGAGCCTTGCAGACCGTCTGAAAATGTTTGGGTATTGTAACGATATACCAGACTGTCCGAGACCAGGCCGCCGTTTTGAGGAGATTCGAGCACCGCATCCAATGTACTGAGCATTCTCCGATCATCAGGCGACATAAAAAAGACCAAAGGCATAATAAGGGTTGAGGCGTCGAGGTCCCGGCTGCCGAAATGCTGCACAAACGCCTTGCGTTTTTCATTCCAGCCTTGTTTCATTACAGTTTCATAGATCATATCCCGGGCAGACAGCCATGCATTGCGGTCCGCCGGGAACGAGCGTTTATCCGCGAGCCGCAGGGCTCTGTCCAGGGCGACCCAGCACATAACTTTTGAGTATACGAAATGCTGCCGCCCGCCGCGGGTTTCCCATACCCCTTCGTCAGGCGTGTTCCAGTTTTTGGCGACCCAGTTCATCAGCCGGCGCAACTGATTCCATAAATCATATGAGATAGGACTGCCATACTTGTTGTAAAGATAGACCGAATCCATCAACTCGCCGTAAATATCAAGCTGCAATTGGCCATAGGCACCGTTTCCGATCCGCACCGGGCCGGAGCCCCGATACCCTTCCCAATGGGAAAGCACCTGTTCGTCCAGTTTATGTTCGCCGCCAAGACCGTACATGACCTGCAGCGAGCCATCGGTAGAGAGTTCCCGGCAGCGCGCCTCCAGCCAGTTCATAAACTGCTCGGCTTCTTGAGTAAATCCGATGCGCAGCAATCCATAAAGCGTAAATGCCGCATCGCGTATCCAGGTATAGCGATAATCCCAATTGCGTTCCCCGCCGATCGCTTCGGGCAGGCTGCATGTGGGAGCCGCCACAATGGCGCCCGTCGGTTTAAAAGTAAGCAGTTTCAGAGCCAGTGCGGATCGATGCACCATTTCCCGCCACCGTCCTGTATAACTGCATGTTGAGATCCATGCACGCCAATACTCCACGGTGCGTCTGAATTCTTCCTGTGCTTCGCCCTTGCTGATTCCCGCCGCCGCACACGCCGGACACATTTCCTGCAATATAAAAAGCACGGAATCTCCTTCATGCAGATTGAGCTCTGCGCGACAGCCCTCATTGGTAATCTCTATCGGCACATCAGCAGAAAGCTGCATGTTCAAAGCGGATGAGGAAAAAGCAACACCGGACGCTGTCGGGGATACGTCCAGACTATCCCGTCCATAGTTGAATGCCGGATTACAGTGCATGCGAAACGTCAAAGATCCCCGAACCTGCCGAACCCTTCTGTACAGGCGTCTGTGAGCATGCGGATTATGCTCGTCGTATTTGTCCGGTATGGTCATAAAATCGATCACTTCACCCACCCCCTCCCGGCACAGAAATCGGGTGATCAACACATTGGTTTCGGGCCAGTAAAAT